>DATDNL010000161.1:0-2577 GCA_036518315.1 Flavisolibacter sp.
TCAATATCATCCTGTCCCACTCCTTCCATGGCTTCACCCAAGGCACACATCAATCCAACGTTCGGATATTTCTCCACAAACGCCGCAATTGATTTTCTTGTGTAATCAGCGATAATAGGAATAATATGGCGGTTGCGATCCTGTGTCACCAATCCATTGTGTTCTGCAAAAGGCTTTGACACGATGATGTTGTAGAACATCTGTATAACCCATATCCCTCTCTTGTCAGCTTCCTTTGTCAGGAAGCTGAAGACTTCCTCGTTTTTCCTGAAGGTAGAATCGTCCACTTCCACCGCGTAGGGGTAGTCTTTTAATCGTACTAACGAGGCAAATGGATGTCCGTTCCATAGGTACAAAGAATTCATGCGGTTTTCAACCATGGAATCGAGCACCCTAACCCATAAGACCTTGTCGTAAAACCAGGGAAAGGTTTGGGGAGTATATGGGTATTCGTATACCTTTCTGCCGGGTAGATAAGTTGATTTCTGCAAACCAATACATTCGCCACGTAATACCATCTGCGGAGCATCGGAAAATGAGATCGAGTCGGGAAGTTTACCAGACTGTTTTATGCGGTCGGCAAGTTCCAGGCACCCGTATAGTGCGCCCGAATAATCTGTCCCGGATACGAAAAGATTTCCATTAGGGACTGAGCCAATTGTAAAGCCCTCTTTTGGCTTATTTTCCGGTAAATACATCCCTCGCTTATCAGAGACCGCAGCCACGAGGGAACTATGTTCGGTACCAACTACGATTGACCTCTTACCGACCGGTTGCTTATTTTGGTGAACGAGTTCCGATCTATAGCCAGATGCTTCCAGGGCCTGCAGAAGTCTTGATGCGCCAAACTCTATCCTTGGATTTGCATGCGGCTCAACAACAATGACGACTTCCTTCTTGTTAGCCGCTATATGTTTTTGAGCACAGCATTCGTAAAAACTTAGAAGGAGAAGTGAGCAAACCAGGCAATGCAATCGTGTTCTCATTTTGCTATATCAGGTCACTGCTGAAGCAGTGAGATTATTGGTTAATAGAAACGGAGAAACCAGGCTATTCGTATTCTCATTCCCGCCTAAAAGTTTATTGGCAGGACCAAAGGACTAAAATTAGACAGGACAGAAAGGGTGAACAATGTCAGGTTTTAGCAAAAAGATGGACAATCTTACCAGGAGGAGAGGAAGCGGAATTATTCTGACAGGCCAAAAAGAAAATGCTCAAACAGGTTTGAGCATTGATAAAGTCATAGTAGTTTGATCACGGAGTGCCAGGCTTTTGCACAGATCCGCGAATCGTTAACCGGGAAATTTCATTATTCGTATGCGTCCGTCAACACCTCTTCCTTACCGACAAATTCTTCCTTCAAACTTTCAATCTTCTTACGCGCATCCTTAATGATGTTTTCAGCCTTACCGACAATCTTCTTTCCGTTTGCACCCAACTCCTTTAATGTCTTTTTCCCTTTTTTAGTTGTTGTTAAATAGATGACAGCTCCGGCAATAACTGCGCCGGCAACAGCGAGGCCAATAACCAAACCTTTATTCTTTTTCATAAAAAACGTTTTATAGAGAGAAATTTAGAGACTCATGGATATTCGACACAATGACTGTAAACACTAAACCTTCTGACAGTCATCACTACAAATCAATGATCTTTCGAAAATCATAACAGTAAATCACGCTCTCTCCACGAGAACCGCCTGCTGGTATCGGCAACCTTCCTGCCGATGCTATTTTGCTCTTCAAGAGTAAAGATGTCGGTACCAGCGGTTTCGACCCAGTAATTACCCTCTCTTCTAAATATCTGTGGATACAGGCCAAACCTGTCCTTGAAGAGTTCTTCTATATACCCCGTCTTTTGCCATGGTTGCACAATGACCCATCCTGGCTCCGGTTTCCTGGCAATACTCAACAACCGGTACGATTCATCGTACCAATGGCCATCTTTAGTCCTTTCGCCCTCTTTGTGCTGCTTGTCCGAGAATTCAATCTTTAAAAACGGAAAAGCCACACTAAATTTCTTCTGTACTTCTTTAACAGTTGTCTTATTGGTAATATTGATGATCATACAATGTCAAGATTGTTGGATGAATATCTGGTAGAGCTTATCTAGCAAAAAAGCGATGAGTCTTCCAACATAACGAAATCCTAACACCACAATCGCGGCTGACACCAGCCATACCAGGTATTCTCTGAAATCGTTCGCTGCTATTGGTATCATAACTGTGATTTTCTCCTTCAATTTATCATCCCTTGACTCTTTTTCCTATGAGGGTCATCAATGACTGCGCTGACGGCTATCAGTCAAAAATGGAATGCGGTCGTTTAAATTCATAGTGTCCCTACTATTCATGTGGAAACACAATAACACATATTCGATTCACAACAAAATAGAACTCGTCAAAGGAGGCGCTGATTACTTTGAGCTTCTGAAGAAACTACTTGCACACGCAAAAAAATCCATCTATATCCGCATATATATATGGAATGATGACAAGACCGGGAGATCTATAGCGAACCAGTTAATTGAAGCAGCCAGGCGAAATGTATCTGTCTTTATTATTGCAGATGGCTATGCCTC
>DATDNL010000162.1:0-4375 GCA_036518315.1 Flavisolibacter sp.
CTCCTTTCCAAAGATGTAATATTTATGATCTGGTAGTTCGGCAGGAGTGAAATAACTCATGTTCTCAACCAATCCAATGATCGGAACGTTCATCTGTGCCTGTCCAAACATGGCGATCCCTTTCTTGGCGTCCGCAAGTGCTACATCCTGAGGGGTAGTTACCACAACCACTCCTGTGACCGGTGCGGTTTGAACGAGCGTAAGGTGAATGTCACCCGTTCCCGGCGGCATATCTATCACAAGGTAGTCAAGGTCGCCCCAGTTGACATCGGTTATGAACTGCCGGATAGCACTGCTCGCCATCGGCCCGCGCCAAACTACTGCGTTCTTTTCGTCGACGAGTAAACCAATGCTTAATAATTTAATTCCGTAGCGTTCCAATGGAATGATCATTCCTTTACCTTCCACATCGGCCATCATCGGCCTCTCGCCCCTTACTCCAAACATGATGGGTACGCTGGGCCCGTAAATATCGGCATCCATCAAGCCTACAGATGCGCCTCCCTGGGCCAAAGCGAGCGCCAGGTTGGCTGAAACAGTACTCTTGCCTACGCCACCCTTGCCACTTACTACAGCAATGATGTTTTTAACGCCCGGAAGCACAGTTGACTTGTCGGCGCGGATCGTGGTCGTGCTCGAGTCAAAATCGACTTCCACACCTGCATTTTCATTTATTTTTTTGATCGCCTTTATACAGTCTGTTTTGATCATTTCCTTCAGAGGGCAGGCCGGAGTGGTCAACACCACCGTGAAGCGGACATTATCTCCTTCGATGTGGATATCGCGGATCATATTGAGTGTGACGAGGTCCTTCTTAAGATCGGGTTCCTGGACGGTGCTCAAGGCTCTCAAAATATCATTCTCAGTCATATCTTTTGTTAATGAAGTCGCAAAGTTAAGTGCAAACTTTTACCCCTGCTTTCGACGAATCGAATTGTACCATTATTTTTGGAGACAGATGAAAAAAACTCTACTGCTGATACTGGTGTTTAGTTGTTTGATAGTAGGTAAAGCGAGGGCCCAGTTCGAAACAGTTAAGGACTCTGTCGTTCAACTTTTTGGTATCGTCATGACCGCTGATAGCCTTAAAGGTATTGAAGCTGTCAGCGTTACAATTCGCGGATCGAACCGTGGTACCATTACCAACCGGCAGGGTGTGTTTTCAATTGTTGCTTTGAAAGGAGATATTATTGATTTCACTCACGTTCAATACAAGCCCAAAACGATTACCGTCCCGAGAAACCTTGAAGGAAACCAATATAGCATCGTTCAGTTGATGATCGAGGACACGGTCTATTTGCCTGCGACCATCATACGCCCCCGTCCGACACCAGAACAATTCGCCAGGGACTTTGTAAACAATAAAGTACCTGATGATGATATCGAAATTGCCCGCCAAAACAATACTTCTGCCAAGCGCCGCGCTTTAATGCAATCGACACCCGGCGATGCGGGTGAAGCGACAAGCCTGCAACTTAGAAATGTGGCAACAAGAGCGACCTACCAGGGACAAGTTCCACCAATGAATATTTTTAGCCCTGCCGCCTGGAGCGAGTTTATACAGGCCTGGAAGCGGGGTGACTTTAAGAATAAACAATAAACGTCTTCTTCAAACCCTTTCTTAATTGTCGTTGTATAGTTCACGTATTAGCCCACTAATGGCGGCAGAAGGTATATTTGCCGCATCAAAATAGCTATATGAAGAATGTCTGTGTTATCGGTGCCGGCACAATGGGAAACGGAATCGCTCATGTTTTCGCACAATGTGGATACGCCGTCAGTCTTATAGATGTATCACAAGACCAACTAAACAAGGCAATTGACACAATTGGTAAAAACCTTGACCGCCAGGTCAGCAAAGGCGCGATAAGCTCAGAAATCAAAGAATCGGCGCTCAGAAATATTTCTACTAATACATCGCTGGCAGCGGCGGTCAAGAATGCGGACCTTATTGTAGAAGCTGCAAGTGAAAACTTGGCTGTGAAACTTGAAATCTTCCGACAGCTCGACGAGAATGCACCCACTGGTTGCATTCTTGCCACGAATACTTCTTCGATATCCATTACGAAGATTGCTTCCGTCACCTCGGGGCCGGAAAGAGTTATTGGCATGCATTTCATGAATCCGGTGCCTGTGATGAAGTTAGTCGAGATCATTAATGGTTATAGCACTGCAAAAGAAGTTACTGAGACCATTATCGATCTTACCAGGAAATTAGGAAAGATACCTTGCGTAGTCAACGACTACCCGGGCTTCATTGCGAATCGCATACTGATGCCAATGATAAATGAAGCAATTTATAGCTTGTATGAAGGCGTTGCCGGGGTGGAAGAAATTGACACCGTAATGAAACTCGGTATGGCACACCCAATGGGTCCTTTACAGTTGGCAGACTTCATTGGACTTGATGTATGCCTAAGCATCCTTAATGTATTGCACGAAGGGTTTGGAAACCCCAAATACGCTCCCTGCCCTCTTTTGGTCAACATGGTTACTGCAAAAAAGCTAGGGGCAAAAACAGGCGAAGGGTTCTATTCCTACACTCCGGGGAGTAAGGACCTCGTTGTAAGTAAAAGGTTTAGCAAATAATATAACCAGGAAATCGGCGGCTACTTACCGATTACGCCTGAGATACCAAAGCTGTACATAAAGTGATAATTACCCGTTTCATATGTTACAGGCACTCTGTATTGACCGGCTACAAAGACAGACGCCTCGTCAAAGAGGTTCAGCTTTAAGCCAAGGCCGATAGGCACAAAAGCTGCCCAATATCCCCTGTATTCGCTGCCACCGACGCCAAGGTGCACATACGGTGTTAACCAATACGATTCATCGAACATCTTAAAGTTGCCAGAAACGTCACCTTCAAGTAATAAGGCGTCACTGCTTTCGGCAGTCTTACCATTTCGCAACGGGTAGGTCACATAGGAAGCAGCAAGCGTCCCTGAGAAATCCATGAGCGGCCTCAATCCTTTGAAATAGGTCAGGGCAAGTCCGGGAGACATTTCTTTGAACTTCGCCCAGCTTTTGTTCCCGACAACCTGGGTCAAAGAACCGTTGCGAATCCGTTGCGGTGTTTCGAAGTCATTCATTATGAAGCTAACACCGAGAGCTTTTGGCCGGATCGGCCTTTCCTGGGCTGAAATGCCACCAGAAATAAAACATAAAGAGATAATAGCAGCAAGTACTTTCGTCATAATAGTTGTTTGGCTTGGACTAAACAAAAATAAACGCTAGAATGACGAAAGTTAAAATATTTTATCCATCAATAACCTGAACTAAATCTTTATTTCTTATCGGGAATTTCAATTTTTTGCAAAACTTCCACTTTTACCTTGGTCAGGCCTTTCCCGATATATCCAAGCTTTTCTGCCGCTACCCTGCTCAGGTCCACCACCCTAGTCATTCGTGCATGTAGTTTGTCGTTTACTTTTACGATCACCCAGCGGTTATTACTCAAATTCGTAACCCGGATCCAGGTACCCATAGGTAAAACATTACAGGCAGCCGTCATCTTTTTGCTATCGTAGACCTCATCGTTATACGTTTTGCGCCCATTGAATTTATCAGCATAGTAGCTGGCAGTACCAAACAAAGTCTTTCTTCCGTCGATTTGTTTCTGCTCGATAATATCCTTCTTTTCTCCACCACCGGCCCCGACCTGCGCAAAGGCATCGACACAAAGAGTGATCAAAATGAGACATAACAGGTGTTTCATGGGATTATTATTTAAGGATTTTATTCGCAAAAATGGTTTCCCTTATTCTGCTGTCCTCCTCATAGATGTCTTCATAAAACACCAACTTCCCATCATTGTTTACGTCACAGGTAAAATACCTGATAAATAATGGAATCGGTTTTCTCACAGGGATATATTTTTTCTGCTTTGTCGCCAGCCATGTTTGCAGGGAATCGGTCGGGATCGGGTTAGCCGAATTCAAACTATCATTTCGCAAAATAAACCTGGCGAGGGAATCCCAAGCCTGCACTCGTACGCAGCCATGACTTAAGGCTCTCTTTTTACTGCTAAATAAATAACGCTGGTTTGTATCATGCAGGTAAACAGAATATTTGTTCGGGAAGTTGAACTTAAGAACACCCAACGCATTGTCGTCCCCACTGCCCTGCACCACTTTGTAGGGAATACCTTCCTTGTATTTCGTCCACTTGATCTTAAACGGATCGATTTCATTACCGTCAACATCGACAATACTGTACCCTTTTTTCAGGGTATACGACGGGTCACGTTGTAGGCCCGGGAGGACCTCCTTTTTTATGATGCTTTCAGGAATCGTCCATTTCGGGTAAGTGATCATATTATTGATCGCACTCGTAATGATAGGCGTTCTTGTTGTCGGTTTTCCCACTACGACAC
>DATDNL010000163.1:0-2005 GCA_036518315.1 Flavisolibacter sp.
CCGTTTGTTGCGCATCAAGCGAAACAATCAAAAAAAAGAAAACGGTGAAGACGGAAATGATTCTTTTCATCTTAATCCTTTAAATCCTAAAATCCTGGTTCAGGCTTATTCCCATTCAATTGTTGCTGGAGGTTTGCTGCTGATGTCGTAAACAACACGATTAATTCCTTTCACAGAATTGATGATATCGTTAGAAACGTGGGCAAGGAAATCGTAGGGCAGGTGGGCCCAATCTGCTGTCATACCATCTACACTCGTTACTGCCCTCAGGGCTACCGTAAACTCGTACGTTCTTTCGTCGCCCATCACACCAACACTGCGCACAGGTAGTAAGATAGCTCCTGCCTGCCAAACGGTTGCATAGAGGTGGTGTTTCTTCAAAGCTTTAATATAAATGTCATCGGCTTGTTGGAGCAACTCCACTTTGTCTTCCGTGATCTCTCCCAGTATACGTATGGCTAAGCCGGGTCCGGGGAAGGGATGACGGTTGATCATGTCACCGGGAATGCCCAACTCTAAACCTACTTTTCTTACCTCATCCTTAAACAGGTAACGCAGTGGCTCCACTAGGTCGAGATGCATTTTCTTAGGCAACCCGCCCACATTGTGATGCGACTTAATAGTGACGGAAGGCCCATGTACAGAAACACTTTCAATCACGTCAGGATAAATGGTACCCTGCCCAAGAAAAGAAACGTTGCTGATTTGCTTTGCCTCTTCGTTGAATATTTCGATGAAAGTCTTACCTATCGCTTTCCTTTTCTTCTCAGGATCCACCTTACCCTTTAGCTTCTTATAGAATCTTTTGCGGGCATCAATACCCTTTACATTGAGGCCAAGTAATTTGTACGTCTCCAACACCGATTGAAATTCATCCTTACGCAGTAGGCCATTGTCGACGAAGATACCGTGAAGGTTTTTCCCGATCGCGCGACTGATAAGCGTTGCAGCCACCGTGGAATCGACTCCACCACTGATCGCCATTACCACCTGTTCCTTACCAATTTGCTTTTTTAACGCTTCGACTGTGTCGGTAATGAAATGTGCGGGTGTCCAGTCTTGTGAGCAATGGCATATGTTCACAAGGAAGTTGTGCAGGATCTTTTTGCCTTCGATTGAATGGTAAACCTCGGGGTGAAACTGCAGGCCGTACAATGGTTGCTGTAAAGGATCTTCCCTGTGCCTGAAGGCTGCCACCGGAATGCTATCGGTAGTAGCGAGTAATTCGAATGTGGAAGGAAGCTCCAGGATCGAATCGGCGTGACTCATCCAGACTTGCGAGGCCGACATGAGGTCATGCAGCAGCGGGTCATCCTGCTTCAAGTGGAGAACGGCCCTTCCATATTCGCGCTTATTGCTTTTCTCCACCCTTCCACCAAACTGTTTAGCGGTAAGCTGCGCTCCATAACAAACACCAAGAACAGGAAGTTTTTTTACGATCGATTGTACGTCCACTTCCGGCGAATTTTCATCATTCACGGAAAATGGAGAGCCAGAAAGGATAATGCCCTTAAGCGAGGGATTGTATTCGATTGGCTTATTGAAAGGAACGATCTCACAATAAACATTGGCCTCTCTGACAGCGCGGGCAATCAATTGCGTGTATTGGGATCCAAAATCTAGAATCAATATTTTTTCTGTCATGCGCTGCAAAAATAACTGTTGTGGTGCGATTTGGTGCTGCCAACCGTGAGTCGCCTACTGCCCCTATACTGCGGGACCTTATTATTGGACTATTTGGTCCTATTCGCCATTAGCGGTCCTCCAACGGGTTCTGGGTTCAAAAAAACCCAGAAAGTGATGGAAGTGGGCGAATTACGCCTTTGACCTGTAACCTGATTGTTTAACTTGCGTCTCATACCAAAATACTAACTATGCGATTTTTATTTATAGCCCTCCTTTCGGGTGTTCTTCTTACTTCGTGCCACTACTTCATCGGAGAAAGGGTTTCCGGTAACGGCCATATTACAGCGCAACAAAGAAACGTGGGCAGTTTTGATGGAGT
>DATDNL010000164.1:0-4228 GCA_036518315.1 Flavisolibacter sp.
CGAGAACAACAATGAGATATATAATTCAAACGTGGTAACGCTGTCTGTCACACCTTATGCCGATCCGTCAAAACTTACGACAGAGAACACGACGGTGAGCGGTACTTTGGCAATGGGGAGCCAGCACTCGAATACGTTTACATGGTCAACAGCTTTCACCGGTTATACTGGCACCATAACTTATGTCCTGGAATACGATTCAGCCGGTAAGAACTTCGTCGCTCCGCAGCAAATCCCTAACTATGGTGGCGCCTCTGTTTACCGCGCATCCCTGACCCAGTCCGACATGAACAACACGGCTATCAACTCCGGAATACCTATGGATAGTAAGACTGGTAAAGTTGAATACCGGGTAAAAGCAACGACGGCTGGTGGCGCTGTAGCTTATTCAAACGTTGTTAACGTTACGATTACAACTTACATTCCATTATTGCGCTTCTATATGCCGGGCAGCTACCAGGCAGCGACAGGCAACGGAACCGATTGGGATCCGCCGACAGCCCCTGAATTGATTCGCGACCTTCGGACGCCCGTGTATAATAAGTTGTACTACGCTTACATGTATTTACCTGCCGGAGCCCAGTTCAAAATTACACAAGGAAGAAGCTGGGATGTGAACTATGGTGGCAGTGGTGGCACATTAGCACAAAACGGAGCCAACTTCAGCGTTGCTACTGCCGGTGTTTACCGCATTAGCATCGATTTAGCGAACATGAAATATGACATCAGCCCCGGAAGAATGGGCTTTGTTGGTGGAGCTACGGGTGCCGGATGGACACCGCCGAACGTATTCCCGACCTATGCTCTTGGTGCTCCTGCCGATAACCTCTTTGTTGGTCTTACCGACTTCACAACCGGCGGTTGGAAACTTATTGATAATAGCTCCTGGAACGACGGAAGCAATTCAGTGACCGAAACAAGGAGTTATGGCTCGAATGGTGGCGATGGAAGTACAATGGAAGTAAACGGTCCTAATTTCCCTGATATCACAACTGCAGGACGTTACCGCGTTATATGGGATGGTCGCGACAAAGACAATATCAAATACTTCATCAGCCCTGCTACTGAAATGCGCCTCGTCGGAGACGGTATTAACCAGGCGGGTGTGAACGATTGGGATCCTGCATCCTCTCCTCAAATGACTTATGCAGGAAACGGAGTGTGGACGATCACAATCGCTCTGAAGGCTAATAAAGACATCAAATTCCTTGCAGGTAACGCATGGGGTGCTTTCGACTATGAAGACAACAGTGGTCAAAGCCAGGCAGTAGGCGTTCCAAGAAAGATCAAGTGGGAGGGAGGAAATAACTTCAAGACGCCAGCAGTAGCCGGTACTTATACCATTACGCTTGACGAAAAAGCCCAGACGGCGACCATAAATTAACCGTCTCAACTTTTATACAAAGGCTGTCCTTCCCGGGCAGCCTTTGTCTTTTGGGAACGTGGGCTGCGCAATGGAACAGGCATGCCAAATTGCTAAATAGAAAAGGCACCCTTTCGGATGCCTTTCATTTAAGCCTCGGAAGATCCAGTTATTGTTTAAAGAAAATAGCGTTTGCCAGTTGATGTGGTGAGCTCACAATTACAGAATAGATTCCCGCTGGCAAGGTGCTCACATCAAACTCCCAGGTATTCGTTCCCATCAATGCGGGCCTGCTATAGGTTTTCAGCAAAAGACCGCTGGCATTATAAATGTTGATCGTTACCTGTTCCTTCAAAAGGGAAAGGAAAGTAGCGTGCAATGTCGTAGTCACAGGATTGGGCGTCAGCACTAATCTTGGCTTGCTTTCTCCCGCCACCACCACGTGTCTACAAATTCTTGTTTCACATCCAAGGTCAGTCTTTATATACAGGCAAACCTCGTAATTCCCGCCAGTGCTATAAGTATGAATTACATTCTGATCATTTGCCGAACTGCCATCACCAAACGTCCACCTCCATGCCACAGCGTGGTCGTTGGGGACTTGAATACTAAATCCCCTGAATGCGAAAGTCCTTTCATGAATCAACGAGTCAACCATATATCCACCGCAGATATCACTCTCCGACCGTATAGCGATTTCCCGGCACTTCTGTGCTTCACAACCATTTGCATACTTCACCTTCACACATACGTGGTAAACTCCAGGAGCAGGGTAGCGATGTTCAATAACTAGCGATTGAGTGGTGATAGGGTTAGGTACACCGATGCAGGTATCCTTGCCGTCCCCGAAGATCCAGCAGATGCGCTCCGGCCTGCGATCCTGCATGATGCCGGCATAGAAATGTCGCTCGAGATTATTGACGTTGGTTGCTACCTCGTATACATTAACCCAGCAGGTATCGACAGGCGGAGGAGGTGGCGCAATGGTTATCGTTTTACAGTACTTTGATTCACAGCCTCCATCATATAGAATAGCGACGCAGACATTGTATTGTCCTGCCTTTGCAAAGCCATGGTTGATGGCGTAAGGGGCAGTATTAGAGGTAAGGTATTGTTTGCATTCCGTAGTACCGTCTCCAAAGTTCCAGCAAACGCGCAGTGGCTTCTTTTGGCTCATATTCCACGGCTGCGCAACAAAATGTCTCGAGAGCGGTGAGGCAGTCACGGGTTCCACTGTATACTCAGCCCTGCATTCCACCCCGGGAATATTTATCACCCGGCAGAACTCTGATATACATCCGCCCTGGTAACGTGCTCTTACACACACATTGTACTGGCCGGGCCTTGAGTAGATATGATATACGGCGTAATTATTAGTGAGGGTCGGATCGTATTTAATACAGGTGTCATGGCTATCGCCAAAGTTCCAGCACAGCTCCTCAATCTTCTTCCCGTGATTGTGCCAGGGTTGCGCCACAAAACCCTGTGTAAGCATATTTGTGCTGCTAGCCACATTCGAAAACTCGATGCGGCAGCTATCCGGGGTGGTGGTGTTGGGGAGCGTTATTGTCTTACAAACGTCAGCACTTACAACTGAGTCACCGGTTGAAGTGAACTTATATATCTTGAGGCAGGCAGTATAGCTTCCTCCATTAAGATACGTGTGGTAGGCGTTGGCGAGGGGAGCGGTCTCCTGTTTTACCCCGTCGCCAAAGATCCATACTGCCTTCCGGTTGTTATCCCCGTGGAGGCGCGACATATTGGTAAAGAACACCTGGTTGTTTACACCGATAGAGTAGGAAAAGTAGGCGGTGTCCTGGGCCTTAGCTCCAATGGATAAAACGGCAAAAATGCCTGTCAGAAGGTAGAAAGTTCTCATAACGAGACGATTTAGTTGGTTATTTCCCTCTGCACAATTCAAATAGCAGCGGAGCTAGGACGGCGCCTTTGTTAAAAGGTTTAACGTTTGCTAAGAGTAAATAAGTAAGGAAATCAGCTCACTTCCTTTTGGTGACTAATTATGAAGTCAATTAGTTCTTCCAATGGAGTGTTGATTCTTGAAACAGCGTCGTTTATGTCCTCCCTGCTCACCTGGGCGGCGAAGGAAGGTGTCTTAAGCTTTTTCATAACGCTTTTCACGTCCATTCCGTCGTACCTCGTTGGTCGTACCAGCGCCGAGGCGTGAATAAAGCCGGAAAGTTCATCAAAGGCGTAGATCATCTTGTCCATTATGCTTTCGGGTTCCACGCCAAAATGCGCCGGCCCGTGCGAAGCAATGCAATGAATAATGGAGGGGTCTATATTTCTTCTTTCCAGTTCTTCGATGATGATACGGCAATGGTCATTCGGATATTTCTCCCAGTCGGCATCGTGAAGCAATCCTGCCAGCCACCACTTATACGCTTCTTCCCTGGATAGCTTTTCTCTTTCTACCGCCCATGCCTGCATTACGGCCGCCACTTGTTTCATATGCAGGCGAAGGCGCTCATTTTCTACCCAGCCATTTAAAAGGTCCAGGGCGTCTTGTTCGCTTAAAACATTGCCTGCGTTCGCCGCATCTCCAAACGTCGATCTTCCAAGGGGTTGTATTGCTTCGGCCATAGTCTTCTTTGTGGCAATATACACAGCTTACGAAAATCCAAACGGACTTGTCGAAGTTCTACGAGTTTCTTTTTCGTAATCTTCCGACGATAGGCGCTCATTTTCAGTAAAATCCATATCAAGAAAATCGGTCAATTCTGCTATTGTTCTGCTTGCGTTCTGACGATAGTTTTGTGTCAGAAGTTGATTGATCAATTCAATCAGTACCAATATCCGAAAACCGTCCAGTAAGTTTTTGTAAAATCCAATTCCGAAAGAAAACCA
>DATDNL010000165.1:0-4184 GCA_036518315.1 Flavisolibacter sp.
CCAGCCGGATAAAATAAGCCGGTGAGGTTGTTCGCCGTGGCAAGATTGACCTGGTAGCTGGCGTCTATAGAAGGCAGCTTAATGTATTTCGTTACCTCCAGGTTGTGGTTTGCTGCCTCTGTTTCATAACTGCGCGCCTTAAGAGAATGATCGTTTTGTTGGGATAACTGAATCGCAGCTCTCAGGGTCATTGAGGAATCTGTGCCAGTCTGGCCAAACAAGTCACCAGACAACAAGAATGCGAAAAGTAACTTGAGTAGATTTGATCTCAGGTAAGACATTTATGACGTTGGTTTCCTGAACAAACTTATTTTCCAATTTTGGAGAAATTCTGTCGTTACAATCTACCCGAAAAATCAATGGTCACTTCGTGCAACCCGTTTGCATAGCCGTAGTTAACTCTGTAATTATAAAGAAGGCAGATTTGTTTCACAAGGGATAGTCCCAAACCTGTGGTTCTGTTCTGATGTGATCCCTTAGCAAATCGGTCGAAAAGCTCTTTGGTATCTTTTTCGGGCGGCGCTCCGCTATTTTTTATTACCATCCTGGAATCGGTGACGGTTATGTCTATAAATCCGTTTTCCTGGTTATGCTCGATTGCATTTTTAAGAAGATTAGAGAGCAAAATTTCAATTAGGGAGCGGTTTGCCTTTACGGTTAAGATAGAAGTAACATTTTCGGTTAAGGAAGGGAATTCACCGTTGTAATAATTTCTGTAATCCGATACCAGTTGCATAAGAATGCCCGATACGTCTACCGTTTCAGTTTCAGGAAACTGGTTGTTTTCAATTTTGGCCAGCAACAATAACGTTCGGTTCATCCGGCTTAAATGGTCGTTAGCTTCCGATATATCACTAAGCAATGAAGCTCTTTTTTCTGTAAGTCCTTCCTGGTTGATCAACAACTCGAGCTTTGACCGGATGATCGCCAGAGGTGTCTGCATTTCATGAGAGGCATTCTCGACGAAGTGTTTCTGCTGAATGTAGGCCCGATTCACATTGTCTATTAGTGTAGTTACCTCCTTGTTAAGTTCGTCGAATTCTTTAGTTCCTGTTAAAAGCGGCAAATTCAAATCGGGCGTACGGGTTATGTCGTACTGCTTAACTTTTTGTATCGTTGAAAAGAACGGCTTCCATAAGCGAAATGAACTCTTTTTATTTACAATAACTATGGTGAGAAGTATGAGTGCGAAAATGACCGCCTCTGTAATAAAAATCTTTATGATCAGGTGATGAATCTCACGCGAAGACACATAAGTCGACAGTTGGTAAGTCTGTCCCTGCCAGTTGTAAAAAGCGGTGGCAACCTGGAAAGGAAGTTTTTCTTTTGTGTTGTTGAAATAAATCGTTGTATCTCTTGGTTCTACGCTTAGGGATGTTGCCTGGACCGTCTTAATGTCGTATTCCCCCTGAATGTATTTGGGTAGCGTGGCTGGTTGTAATGTGAATGCCGTCCAAATATTTCTTTGCTTAAGCATCAACTGCTTCTCCTGCATATGATGCGCATGCATTTGTAAAACGAAGTAAAAGACGAGGGAGCCAAGCAACAGAACAATTGGCAGCCAGGTAAGCAGATAGCGTGTATTTTTTTGTAAAAGTGGCCTGCTCATACCGATAATTTATACCCCAACCCGTATACTGTTTGAATCGTTATATCAGCACCTTTATCCTTTAGTTTCTTTTTCAGGTTCTTGATGTGCGAATAAACAAAGTCGAAAGAAGACAGGTCATCTGATTGCTCACCGAATAGATGTTCGGCTATTGCTTTTTTACTGATCACCCTGTTTTTGTTAATTACGAGGAAAACCAAGAGGTCATATTCATTCTTCGTAAGGCTCGTGAGTTGGTCTTTTATGCTCACGGAACGAGATTCAAGGTCCAGCTTGATATCGTCGTACTGAATAACATTGTTCCCCTTAGAATATTTGCGCCTGATTAACGCCTTAACCCTTGCATTCAATTCTGAAAGATGAAAGGGTTTGGTCAGATAATCATCGGCTCCCAGGTTTAAGCCCTTCAGCTTATCGTCGAGGGAATTCCGGGCTGAAATGATTATTACACCGTCATCCTTCCCGTCGGAGCGCAAATAATTGAGCAGTTCAAAACCGCTGCCGCCAGGCAGGTTGATGTCAAGGATGATGCAGTCATATTCGAAACCGTCCATTTTCCTCAGAGCGTCTGAATAGGTGGAAGCACCTTCACAAAGAAAATCCTCCTGAGTGAAATACTCCTGGATGCTTTGTAAGAGTTTCGGTTCGTCTTCCACCACCAACAGTTTCATGAACTGAAATTTACAGCTAAGCTATGTGTCAACTTTGGAGAAATTCTGAAAGGTTTATTTCTGCTTGCATTCCGCGAACCATTCGTAATCCCCGTTTTCGATGTTCAATACACCGAAATTGTTTCCTTCGAGCTTGTAGTATCTGCCTTCGAGGCCTTTTAAGTTCTTTTCGTCCGGGTTATTGGAATAGATCTTCCCGTGCCTGATTACACCCGTAAAGCTTTCTACATATTCCTTATACATGCGGGTGATTTTTACACTGGTACCGCTAATTGAAAGCTTGTACCTCGTTTTTGCGTAATCCGAACAATACAGCTTACCCCCATTGTGTGAAACACCTGTAGTCCTTTTCGGAACCGAATCAATAAGGAAGGCGGTCCCCCTCGCATGAGAAGAAATTGAAAGACAAAAAAAGACCAGGCAAACAAGAAGACCCTTCATGATGGCAAATTAAAACACAAACCGCCAAACCAATTTTGCCGCACCAACAGAACTGGTTGGCTCACTGAATTTGAAACGGTCTAACTGGTTGTACCCCCGGTTATAAACGATGAAAAGGTCCTTTCCAGGCTTCGGTATCCAGTGAAACCGGAAATTACCCAGCATAAAATCATCGAGCGAATTCCATTGGACGAAGAAGGAAAAGTCAAGATTTGGGTTGAAGGCATAGTTGATGTATTCCGCCAGCTCGTTCGTTCTCACCACTCCATTCACCAAATCGACATGGTTGTAATTATAGTCGGTTCGGAAATTGAGATGCTCATCTACATTAATGCCAATTGACGTTTCGAGAGAGTTGATTTTACCTCCGTAAAACCCGCCCCATTTGTAAACGACGGCGCCCCATATCTTTCTTGCCTGGAAACTGCTTAGCTGGAATTCCTGCCTGTACATCCAATACTTGCCAACACCAATTGAGTCGTGAGGTGTCAGGTAAAAAGGATGGTCCACACGGTCATAGATCTGCTGCAGGTTAAACTCAAAACTTTCACCACTTTTTGTGAAGAATCCAAGGGGTCTCGATTCATTGGCGAAGGACTCAAGCTCTCCCGTGGTAGCTGTCCTGTAAGCCGTAAACTCCCACGGTTTTAAGGCCATCCGCCTGATACCATACTTTGTAAACCACCTTGGATAATAACGCATGTTCCAGGTGAAGCTTTCGAAGTTATTTCGTTCAAGGAAGCCCAGGGCAGGATTGAAGTTCTGCCCGAGGCCACTCACTCCAATAAAATGATCTATCAAGTCATTCGGGTAGTCAATATAGAACCTCCAGGCATAATTGTTCTTCGACGGAGTTTTATTGTCAAAGCTTTCTGCAACAAGTCCTGCAATAACGAGGTTTTTGTTTTTCAGGAATCGCGAAGTTGAGTAGGCGCCATCAACGCCCGCAACGTGGTTGCTGATATCATTGTTCACTTTCGAAGTAAAGATGCCACCAATATAGGATTGCTGCGATCCTATGTCCCGTTTGTAACGAAACACGCCATTGTTTGTTGAAGAAGTAAAATCGTTGCCGCCGGTCTGAATATCCAAAAGGCCGATATTGTTTTTCCCGATTTTCCCGAACATTCTTGCGCCGGCAATGATTGGCACAGACCTGAAGCTGTCAATCCCGATCCTCCGGGTGTAGAATAACTGGTTACCGTTACCAAGGCTGAACTGGAAATTCTGATAGCCTTCCAGGAAGAATTCTCTTTTCTCGGGATAATATAAATTGAATCTCGACAGGTTCACCGCAATGCGGTCTGCTTCCACTTGTGCGAAGTCTGTATTAGTGGTGAGGTCTAGCTTAAGGGTGGGAGTAAGATTTACATTCAGATCAGCGCCGATCTTCCCTTTGTAGTTAGACTTGTCGTTTGCCGCCTTTTCGATGCTTCCCAGACCGTACGGTTTCAGTTCAAACT
>DATDNL010000166.1:0-8834 GCA_036518315.1 Flavisolibacter sp.
GATAAGCAGGAAGTCAGGCGAAAGGCATATATGGTGGTCATTGCCAATGCTCAGACGTATGGTACCGGCGCCATCATTAACCCGGGTGGCCAATTGAATGATGGGTTTTTCGAGGTAGTCGTGGTGAGAAAACTTCACCTCATTGAGCTATTCAAGATGCTCGTGACCCACAAACCTTTTCAACAGCAGAGAATAGAAGTCTTCAAGACCAAGACTGTTGAGATACACGTAAAACGGAAAGCTTACTTCCAGGTGGACGGCGAGTATCTTGGAAAGACGGTTTGCGTGGAAGCGAGAATATTGCCCCAAATCATTAACGTTGCCTTACCGCCCGAAAAGAAACTGGCATAAAATTTTTAATGATGAGGGTAAACCTATTATTATGGATGAATTAGAATTAAGAGGAAGATGGAATGAGCTAAAAGGCAAAGCTAAACAGGCTCACGGTGACCTTACGGATGATGATGTTCGTTGGGAAGAAGGCAAAGACGAAGAATTTTTCGGTCGTATGCAAACCAAATTGGGAAAAACCAAAGATGAAGTGGTCGACTGGATCAGGTCATTGGGAACCGGTAGAAGGCCTTAGTCATTCTATTAGGTTCGAATAGGCTCTTTGCCCGAAGTATTCGTACCCTTCGCTTTCCTTTTTAGTGCGATACAGGACGGAATGAATAAAGCCGTTCAGTTCGACTTGTTGTGTGTGAAATATCTTTCGCTCCGGATTTGTTTTGAAAAAGAAGGCAACCTGGTTATTCTTGCTTCGATAGAAGATGAGGGTGTCGTCGCGCGTTTTATCAAATGCAATGTCTTCCTCGAAATTGCGAAGCATGAGGTGTGAACGATACCATGTTCCTCCTTTTTCAGACACAACCGGTTTCCCGTTGTATAGTGCAACGCTGTCGTTATAGGCGAAGACTGTCAGAGTTGCCTGCTTGTCTTTCTTCAACCATGTCTTCAGTTTGCTGTAGTAACTCGTATCGTAGCCATAGTCGCTGTCGAGAAAGGTAATACGTTTGATAAGGTTGGGGATCGCGGGCACTGCGTCCAGGTACCCGAATATGAAGCTGCCGCCTCCGCTATGACCGCTAAGATAGACTGCCTTCTTTGAAGGCACTTCCTTGTGAAGCGTATCGACTATATGCGTAATTTCTTCTCTGTCACCCGGGTGCTTTTGTTTCCATAGAGGCCAGCTTTTATAATCGTTTTCCAAATAAGCAACTACGAGGTTCTCGCTCATCTGCGTTCGAAGGAAGGCGGTTTGTGCCTTTATGTGCTGGATATCGAAATGCCAATCGTCTGCCGGTGTTGTCTTCTTTCCCATGGTTTGTTCAGTAGTGTTTCCATTAGGCAGTGCAAACAACAACAGTATTGTATGTTTGTTTTTGTATTGAGGAATGTCCAGTGTGATCTTCACATCATTATACATCCTGAAAGAATCAACGCGTGGTTGCGAGAAACCAGGTTTGGCAAGAAGTAAGAGCGTTAGAGCAACATTAAAGTTCGGGCTCATCATTTTATAAAACTAAAGATTCCCGTTACAACTTGACCATCGGCTTTACATTTGCGCCATGCATTACGTGTCGGCGGAGAACCTTAGCAAATCATATGGGGTGAAACCCTTGTTTGAGAACATTTCTTTTCACATTTCTGAAGGCGATAAGATTGCCTTGGTTGCGAGGAACGGCTCCGGAAAATCTACGCTCCTGAAGATATTGGCAGGTAAAGATATTTCCGACGAAGGAAAGCTCTGGGTAAATAAAGATGTTGATGTGGCCTTCTTTGAGCAAGAGCCTCAACTGGAAGAAGATAAGATCGTTTTGGATAATATTTTCCATACAACACACCCAATCATTAACGTGATCAAAGAATATGAAGCGGCAGTGGATGAAGGAGATGATGCAAAGATCACTACGCTGCTTGCCCGAATGGATGAAGTGGGAGCATGGGATTTCGATTCAAAAGTGAAACAGATTCTGGGTAAGCTAAATATTCACCAATTACAGCAAAAGGTCTCAACGCTAAGCGGTGGACAAAAGAAAAGAATTGCATTGGCTAAGACCCTGATCGATATTGGCTTTGAACATAAACATGTATTGCTGATCATGGACGAGCCAACCAACCACCTTGATGTTGAAATGGTTGAGTGGCTGGAACACTACCTCAATAAAGAGAATGTGACGCTTGTCCTGGTGACCCACGATCGTTACTTCCTCGACAATGTTTGTGATGAAGTGTGGGAAATGGAGAACAGCAAATTGTATTTCCACAAGGGAGACTATGAGAACTTCCTCGAGAAGAAAGCACAGAGAGAGGAAAGTGAATCAGCCAGCGTTGATAAGGCAAGAAATCTTTACAGGAAGGAACTGGAGTGGATGCGCAAGCAGCCGAAAGCAAGAACAACCAAGTCTAAGAGCAGGATCGATAATTTTTACGAGGTAGAGAAGAAGGCAAAGCAACAGTTACAAGAGCAGCAACTGCAATTGCAAAGCAAAATGAACCGCCTTGGAGGAAAGACAGTGGAGATGAAGAAGGTTTACAAGAGCTACGGGGACAAGGTTATACTTAAAGGATTTGATTACACCTTCAAGAAAGGGGAGAGGGCTGGAGTAGTCGGCAAAAACGGCGCGGGTAAATCAACCTTTGTAAATATTATCCAGGGGTTGGAAAAGGCCGATAGTGGAAAGATCAATATCGGCGATACCGTCGTTTTTGGTAACTACTCTCAGCGGGGGCTGGAAATAAAGGAGGACATGAGGGTTATTGAATACGTTAAGGGCATAGCAGAAAACTTTCCATTGGCGAACGGGGCGAGTATGAGTGCATCCCAGTTTTTAAACCTCTTCCTGTTTCCACCCGAACAGCAGTATACCTACGTCAGCAAGCTCAGCGGGGGAGAAAAGAGGCGGTTGCATCTGTTGACTGTCCTATTCCGAAACCCTAACTTCCTTATTCTCGATGAGCCAACGAATGACCTTGACCTTCCGACACTCTCCGTTTTAGAGAACTTCTTACTGGATTTCCCAGGCTGCCTGCTAATTGTCAGCCACGACCGGTACTTTATGGACCGCCTGGTAGATCATCTTTTTGTGTTCGAGGGGGCAGGCGAAGTGAGAGACTTCCCTGGCAATTATTCCCAGTTTAGAGAGTGGCAAAAAGAACAAGAAAATACTGTTGCCGAAGAAAAAAAGGCCGAGACAGCCAAGCAGGCTCATGTTTCTAACTCGCAGAAAAAGAAGCTGTCCTACAAGGAGCAAAGGGAATTTGAAATGTTAGAAAAAGAGCTGTCCGACCTTGAAGTAGAAAAAAAGGTAATATCAGAAAAGATGGCTTCTTCGAGCTTGCCTTTCGACGAACTTCAAAAATTATCGGAAAGGATAGCGGCAATATCCGGTCTTATCGACAAAAAGGAGCTTAGATGGTTGGAATTAAGTGAGTAACATCGTAGTTTTCCGTGTTTGATTTTTAAGATATTGTATTAATTTTACACTGTAATCCGCTCCTTTAGAAACACAGCGTTTTAGATTCCGTTAGCCCAGGAAAGCCAAAATCCACTTTTTAAAACTTCTGTGTATGAAAAAGATCTCTTCCCTATTTTATGATGAAAAGTATCAAGGACTGTTGATTTTAATAATCATCCTTCTCCTTGCTGCTGTAGTAACCGCCTCTATGCTTTTCATGTAAGGCATAGGAAAACTATTGGCTAACGTCGGAAAGATTGTTAGTTGCCTTATTATAAAAGTGAAAAATCCTCCCGGTTAACGAGGAGGATTTTTTATTCAAGCAAGGGTGTTTCGTGTACTTATCTCAGGAATACAAGCTCCCTGTATTTAGGTAAAGTCCATTCCCTATCATCAACGATTTGCTCCAGTTTGTCAACATGGTAGCGAATCTTGTCGAAGTAAGCCTCTTTTACCTTTTCACAATAGCCGATCGCCTTATCTCTTGTGTTTGAGATATTGTTGCAAACCTTGCGGGCTTCAACCATTTCGCCAGCGAGTTGGCTAACGTTATTGATGTGCTCAGAGATTTTGTTGAGAGTCTGGGTGCGCTGTGCACAAGTTTCGCCGAGACCGAGTTCTTTTAAACCCCTGAGGTTTTCAATAAGCGTATTCTGATACCGGATTGCTGAGGGAAGAATGTGGTTTGTTGCCAGGTCTACCATAAGCCTGCTTTCGATCTGGACTTTCTTTATATACTTCTCTAATTCAATCTCGTGTCTTGCTTCGAGCTCGAGGTGATTATATACGTTATTATGTTCGAAGAGTTTCTTTGCTTTTTCAGTTACCATGGCATCAAGAGCATAGGGAGTGGTTTTTACATTTGGTAAACCACGACGTTCTGCTTCTTTTTCCCACTCTTCGCTATAGCCATCGCCTTCGAACAGGATCTTTTCGCTGGCAACAATATATTCGCGTATCACGTGCATGATAGCGATTTCTTTCTTCTCTCCCTTTTCAATTAACGCATCAACGTCTTTCTTGAAAGTCTTGAGGGTTTCTGCAACGATGGTATTTAAAATAGTCATCGCATTGGCGCAGTTGGCAGTTGAACCTACGGCACGGAACTCGAATT
This sequence comes from Flavisolibacter sp., assembly GCA_036518315.1. Taxonomy (GTDB): domain Bacteria; phylum Bacteroidota; class Bacteroidia; order Chitinophagales; family Chitinophagaceae; genus Flavisolibacter. The sequence continues at coordinate 4,573 of DATDNL010000166.1, forward strand.
TGTTTCCTGTGAACGCAAATGGTGAGGTTCTGTTACGGTCGGTATTGTCCATCAACAGCTCAGGAATGTTCCTGTGGATGTCGATTTTCAGCATGCTCTCATCTGTTTCGTCCATCTTGGCTGTTACTCTTTGTTTGATGTCACCAAGAACTTTTGTGAGGTACTGGCCGATGAAAACAGAGATGATGGCAGGAGGTGCTTCGTTCGCACCAAGGCGGAAGTCGTTGCTGGCTGAAGCGATGGATGCTCTTAAAAGGTCGGCATAATCATGAACGGCTTTGATCGTGTTCACGAAGAAGGCAAGGAACATCAAGTTAGTCTTTGGCGTCTTACCTGGGGCAAGGAGGTTCACCCCAGTGTCCGTAGCCATACTCCAGTTGTTGTGCTTACCGCTACCATTGATGCCTGCGAAAGGTTTTTCGTGTAACAGCACTCTCAATTTATGTCTTGCAGCCACACGGGTCATGATGTCCATGAGCAGGGTGTTGTGGTCTACTGCTAGGTTTACTTCTTCGAATATAGGTGCACACTCAAACTGGGCAGGGGCTACCTCGTTATGGCGAGTGCGTAAAGGAATACCAAGCCTGTAAGCTTCTGTTTCGAAGTCTTTCATGAAAGCATATACTCTTTCAGGAATAGAGCCGAAGTAGTGGTCTTCCAATTGCTGACCCTTGGCAGGGCTGTGTCCGAACACTGTACGGCCACTCAGCACCAGGTCAGGCCTTGCATTGAACAGACCTTCGTCAACAACGAAGTATTCCTGTTCCCATCCCAGTGTTGGAGTTACTCTTTCTACATTCCTGTCGAAGTAGTTACATACATCAACGGCAGCGTGATTTAGTGCTTCTAATGCTTTTAAAAGAGGTGCTTTGTAGTCGAGTGATTCGCCTGTGTAAGAAACGAAGATGGTAGGAATGCAAAGTGTCATTCCAAAACCGATGTCCATGATAAAGGCAGGAGAGGAGGGGTCCCATGCAGTGTAACCTCTTGCCTCGAAAGTTGCCCTCAGACCACCGCTTGGGAAAGAGGAAGCATCGGGTTCTTGTTGTATTAATGCGTCGCCGTCGAATGTTTCAATAGGAGTGCCATCACTTTTCAGTGTGAAGAAAGAATCGTGTTTTTCAGCGGTAGTACCAGTTAATGGTTGGAACCAGTGAGTGAAGTGGGTTACACCTTTGCTTTCTGCCCATGCTCTGATGCCGTTGGCGATCTGGGCCGCCATGGCACGATCAATTTTTTGACCAGCTTTGATAGAGTTGATCAGGCTTTTGAATGCCTCATCGCTCAGGAACTGGCGTGCCACCTTGTGAGTGAATACGTTTTCAGCAAAAATAGCTGTCACCTTCGTGGTAGCCTGCGAGGGCTGGCTATCTTCAGATTTCAAAAGATTAGTTAATGCATTAAATCGAAGAGACATAATTTGAATTTTGGGCAAAGAAATTAAAACTCACCGGATTTTATCGAGAATTGTAGAGTTTTTGCAAAAAAATTACTCTTCTTGTGCACAAAAGGTGTGAAAAAAGGCAAGAAAGATGTCTAAGTCATATACGAAGAAGAAGTTATCTAAACATTATTTCCATTCTTCATATTTTGGAAGAATGCTGAATTTATTCTTCTCCAGTCGATTTTTGCAGCCATTGGGGCGAGTAAAAGCGGAAACACTATGCTTCGATATCTAACAATAGCGCCGAGGTTATTGACTGAGTATCCTATCATGAATAGGACACCAACTGAAAAGAACAGGCAGAATAATATTAAAGGGGAAAAATGCATTCCCTTCTTTCTCCAAAAAAGGAAGACTAAAAAGAATACGATTATAGCAGACGTTTCTATTGCTGCCGCTAGTGACAGCAAATGCCTTACATCAGAGGGGTAGGGTCTTAAAATAGAAAGACTAAAGGCCTCCGGCGCAGTTTGCAGAAAGCTGGTAAAGGTTGGCTTTAGATCGTTGACGTTTACAGAAGTGTGTCCCTGCAGTTCAATGAAATCCTGTCGTTTGTTGACAACCGATTGAGGAAGGTCCATTCCGGGGATGATATATTTCACCGTGAAAAACAGTACAAGGAAAACAGTAAACACAGTAGTAAAAACGAGCACTGGCTTCACTTTCATCTTGTAACAGATGATCCAGGCGAGCAGAGGTGAGACAAGGGGCAACAGCAAAAAGTTCCTCAGAATGAGCATCAATACAAAACCAACAAGGATCATTAGTACCCTTGACACAGTAAACCTCTTTTCCTTGAAACCAAAGTAAAAGTGGTACATAATTAACGAGAGGCCCAGGAAGATTAGCCCTTCTTTGTGCAGGCCGCTAGTCCAATATATAAAGGAAGGAACAAGGAAAACGGCGATCAGCAAGGAAACCTTCTGTCTCGGGAACACGTCCTTCATGATACGGTAAATGGCCATCGGACCGAAAAGCGAGATGAAGGAATAGAAGATCACGTTGACATAATAGTTGCCAAAGCTGAACAGGTCGAAAATAGCCATGATCTTTATGAAGAAGTTCGCCTTTACATCATTCCACCAGGAATTCCTGCTGGAGAGGAAGTTAGTGTAGCCGCCTTCATAACTATTGTGAAAGAGGTTAGTGAAAAAGTCGATAGGGTGAGTAGTTAGTAAATGATACTCCTGCAGGCTTTGGACATGATAAGCCCAGGTATCTATCATTTGGGCCATCTGGCCATAGTAGATGCCGATCCAGCCATAGAAGATACCGGCCATTACTTTCAATAAAAAGATAATAACGAGTTGAGAACTGGAGAAGCCTGACCGGGCGAAGAATTTTATTTTAGTGACGAGCCATGCAAACAAAACCAGGTACGCAGCGAATAAGAGGTAATACACCAATCAGTCAGTTTTAAACTGCCACAAAATAGAAAATCTTATCCACACTGTTTCTCATAAAAATTCAACTGAAGCTCAATGATGCGCTGTAGCTTTGCGCCTTTCATTTAAAGCATCATGGAAATCACTGCAAAAACAGCACAACAACTACGACTTAGTGAAGAAGAATTTGAGTTGATCAAAAAGAAGCTGGGTCGGACGCCTAACTTCAATGAACTCTGTGCTTTTTCGGGAATGTGGAGTGAGCACTGTAGTTATAAAAACTCAATTAAATGGTTGAAGACGTTGCCAAGGGAAGGTGGCAGAATGTTGGTGAAGGCGGGAGAGGAAAATGCAGGTCTCATGGATATTGGCGGCGGCTATGGAGTGGTGTTTAAGATTGAATCACACAATCATCCTTCGGCAATTGAGCCCTTCCAGGGAGCTGCTACGGGTGTGGGAGGTATACATCGCGATATTTTTACGATGGGCGCGCGTCCTATTGCAGCGCTGAACTCACTTCGTTTCGGGAAACTTGAAGAAGCTAAGACACAACACCTGCTGGCAGGCGTGGTGCATGGTATCGGGCATTATGGTAACTGTTTTGGTGTGCCGACTGTTGGTGGTGAGATCTATTTTGATGAGTGTTATCATACCAACCCGCTAGTGAACGCGATGAGCGTCGGTATTGTAAAAGTCGGTAAAACCATTTCCGCTACGGCGGCCGGCTTGGGCAATCCCGTGATGTACGTTGGTAGCGCTACGGGTAAGGACGGAATTGGAGGCGCATCGTTTGCTTCTGCAGATATTACAGCCGAAAGTGCAGAAGAATTACCTGCTGTACAAGTGGGGGATCCTTTCCAGGAAAAGAAGTTACTGGAAGCCTGTTTAGAAGTCATCGAAACAGGTGCAGTCGTCGGTATGCAGGATATGGGTGCTGCAGGAATTATTTGTTCCACTGCGGAGATGAGTGCAAAGGGTGAAGTGGGTATGCGCATTGACCTGGATAAGGTTCCTACGCGCCAGCAAAATATGAAGGCGTGGGAGCTTTTGCTAAGTGAGAGCCAGGAGCGTATGTTGCTGGTTGTTGAAAAAGGCAAAGAGAATGAAGTAAAGAAGGTTTTCGATAAATGGGATTTGGAAAGTGCAGTAATCGGTGAAGTGACTGATGATGGGCTTTTAAGCTTTTACATCGCCGGCAACCTTGAGGCGCAAATACCTGCACAGGAACTGGTCCTGGGTGGCGGTGCTCCACAATATGATAGAGAATATAAGGAGCCTAAATACCTGGCTGAAAATCACAAGTTCAATATAGACGACGTTAAGGAGCCCATTGATTTAAGAAGTGTTGCGGAGCAGATGATCCAAATACCGTCCATCGCGTCGAAGAGGTGGGTGACTACACAATATGACAGCATGGTGGGAACAGCCAATGC
>DATDNL010000167.1:0-9370 GCA_036518315.1 Flavisolibacter sp.
AGGTAAGACATCTACGCAAGATTCCCAATCTTCCGGACCAGGATCCTGTTAACAACATCCAACCAACCACCGGCAATCAAATTGACACAGCCAATGCAACTATAGCCCACCAGAACCTCCGGGCAATTACTAAACGCTTCGGTGTTGGCACCTATAGCGACCAGGTTTATAATCCTGACAATTATAAAGACATAATTGGAGTGCCCTTGCCGGGCGACAGTATTGCCTATGCGATCAATAAGACCACTGCTGCTCTCGACTTTTCGGATTTTCTACTTGTGGTCTACCGTGATAATTATGCGACCATGTATTTTCCCGGGGAAGTTGACCCGCCTTCCATGACATCAGAGCTTCTTTTAACAGGTGAAAGGCCAATTAGGATCGAAGCCAACGGCAGCTTCTATGACCGGGGAGATCTTTTGGTTTTAGGCTATTGGTCCTCGTCGGAAAAAATTCCCACGATGCTGCCACTTGATTATATGCCGCCGGGGCGCTGACTTTCGTTCGATAAAGGAATCTGCTTACAACTGAAACTAAGCAAGATGAGGTTCAAATGAGAACAGCAACAACAGATCCCGTCACTCTTGTCAATAAAGCAAAAGCGTTCGTTTTTTTACTTATTTGCATACCATGAAATGGTTTCCGGTCGTCTCTTTTTTGTTAGTAGCCTTCTCTTCCTTCGCACAGAAAACCATTAAAGGAGTCGTGCTCGACGCAGATAAAGGCAAACCAATTTCAAATGCCAGTGTGTTTTTGAATACGACCTCCGTTGGCGTAGTCACCAATGCAGAAGGAAACTTCATATTGACGGTACCTAATGGGCGTTTCGATCTGATCGTTTCTTCTATTGGTTATGAGACCTATAATCAAACAATCAGTTCAGCTACCGTTCCCGACAATCTAACGATCCGTTTGAAATTGAAGTCAGAACTGATGCAAACGGTGATTGTCGAGCCCTATGAAAAAGACGGATGGGAAAAATGGGGCAAGTTCTTTCTTGAAAATTTTATAGGCACATCGGCTAATGCGCTCAATTGCAGGATCAGGAATACCAACGTTATTCACTTTCGCAATTCAAAAAAGAAGAATGAACTCACTGCCATTGCCGACGAACCTCTTATCATCGAAAACAAAGCCCTTGGATATACCTTACGTTACCAGTTGGAAAGCTTTACCTACAATTTCAAGGACCGTTACTTGCTCTACACGGGCTATCCATTCTTTCAGCCAATGAAAGGTGGCCCGGTCAAACAGAGACGCTGGGAGAAAAGACGTACCGACGCTTATTTTGGTTCAATGATGCACTTCATGCGCAGTGTTTATTTGAATAAGATCGCACAGGAAAACTTCGAAGTGCGCTCACTTCAAAAAATACCGAACATTGAAAAGCAAAGAGTGAAAGCCCTCTATTCCACCAACCAGCAGAGAACAAAAAGGAACGACGGAACAGTCGTGGTTACTACCATCAACCAGGATACCGCGACTTATTACGACCATATCCTCGCACAGGAAGATTATAAGGACGTCATCGGCAGAAACCTTTTACCAGGAGACAGCATTGCTTATGGCATCGACTCCTTTACCGCAGGGCTGGAGTTTAGCAACTATCTACTGGTTATCTACAAGAATAAGCTGGCACCCTTGGAATACCGCCAGCAATTTCCGAAAAGCAGCACAGCCATGATGTCGCAGATTGTCTTGATCAACCAAAGGCCTGTGGAAATAGAAGCCAACGGAAGCTACTACAACCCGGTAGACCTGATGAGTACAGGCTACTGGGCATGGTCGGAGAAGATCGCGATGATGCTGCCCTTTGATTATGTTCCGCCCAAACATTAATTGTAGTTTCTTTGCACCCATGTCTTACACTGCTGATTCGAACCGGTATGATTCCATGCAATACCGCCGCTGTGGCCGAAGCGGATTAAAATTACCTGCTATTTCGCTTGGCCTCTGGCACAACTTCGGAGACATCGACGACTTCGGGAAGTGCAGAACCATCATTCAAACTGCATTCGACAACGGCATCACGCACTTTGATCTCGCTAATAATTATGGTCCACCACCCGGCGGAGCCGAGGTCACCTTTGGAAGAATATTCAAGCAAGACCTAAAGCCCTATCGCGATGAGATGATTGTTTCCTCCAAAGCAGGCTATGGCATGTGGCCCGGCCCTTATGGTGAATGGGGCTCGAAGAAATACCTCGTCTCCAGCCTCGATCAAAGCCTTAAGCGCATGGGCCTGGATTACGTAGATATCTTCTACCACCATCGTCCCGATCCTGAAACGCCACTCGAAGAAACTATGGGTGCCCTCGACTTGATCGTGAGGCAGGGCAAGGCTCTCTATATTGGCATCTCCAATTATTCCGCCTCTGAAACGCAGAAGGCCATTGAAGTACTTAACTCATTAGGTACGCCCCTGTTGATTCACCAGGCAAAATATTCAATGCTGGTTCGCTGGGTCGAAGAAGGTCTGCTCGAGGTGTTGGACAAAAATGGTGTCGGATGTATTGCCTTTTCCTCATTAGCACAGGGTATTTTAACCAATAAATACTTAAACGGTATCCCTGCTGATTCAAGGGCAGCAAGTGCCAGAGGCAACGGCGCCTTGGAAAGCAACGTTTTAACTCAAGAAATAATCCAAAAGGTTCGCAGGCTTAATGAACTGGCGCAGCAACGTGGCCAGGACATGGCACAGATGGCACTGGCCTGGATATTGAAAGACCAACGAATGACCTCGCTGATTATTGGCGCGAGCAAGGCAGAACAGGTGATTGATTCCCTGCAAAGCCTTAAGAACTACCAGTTCACCAATGATGAGCTGAACACCATCGAAAGCATTTTGAAGTAGACTATTGATTAAATTAGGGGAATGAAACGAAAACCGCTCATGGCGATAGCCATGCTTGCACTTATTGTGTGCAAAAGCGAAGCACAGAACTTTTACCAGGCTGCACAACCACCCAAACACTTCGAAACCCTTGGCGGCTTAATGGGTTGGGGAAACAGCTTTAGCAAGAATACCTATTACCAGGTTTATTTCTTCATGACCGACTACTCCCGGTCCTTTAAAGTGCCAAAGAAAAAAGATTTTGTCTCCTGGTACGCAGAACCCCAATTCAATCTTGTGCGTTCATCCTACCTGCCAAAGGGCGAAATCATGCATGATTACGAATTTGGCCTCAACCTGGGAATACGCAACTACGTGAAAGTGAGCGACGGCTTCTACTTCTACCAGATGCTAGGCTCAGGTCCACATTATGTTTCAGCCCCTATCAAGCGGCAAGCGAACGGATTCATTTTTTCTGATAACCTCGCCCTGGGCGGAATGATTCGCCTGCCACAGGAGAACCTGTTGCTAAACCTTCAATACGTGCAAAGACATATCTCCAACGCCAACCTGAAAGCACCGAATGGTGGGGTTAACTTTTACGACTTCGTAATAGGTGTTTCGCGTATCAAGTAATTGAGCTTTTACGAAGCGAATTCTGCAATAGTACCGGGCAAAGATTTTGGCCCCTCTTTTGCCGAAATAATGTAGATTTAAACATTACTAACTACAAAACTTTAAACATATGGCAGACGTTCAGCTCACCGCTTATAATGTAAAAACCAAGGAAAAAAATGTTCCAATCCAGGACGCGGTGATTACTAAGACAGCTAAGGGTGCCTACATGGTACAGGGAAATGATGGCAAAGGCAACAAGCTTACCACTTTATGCAATGAAGAAAAAGCAATGGCTGCCATTAAAGCCGGCATAGCAAAACAGGGCTGGTAATTCGATCCTAAAATAATTTTCGGAAGCTGCTCCCAATCGGGCAGCTTTCTCTTTTATAAGACCCACCTATTGTTGAAAATCCTTTCCTCGAAACTTTGTCACTGTCGAAACAGAATTAATCGCGCTCAAAGATCGTTTTAACGGCGCTGTACTACAGTTACACTACACCTACGATATAATCCCTACGGACAATCAATAGAAAACCTATGCTCACGAAAAGAGTACCATTTAATAAAATTCATGTCACGCTCTTCTCTTTGCAGGCGTCTACAAATAATTAATAATCAATAATTAATAACTGATGATCAAGCAACCCCTTACATCTTATACAGCTTAAAAGCCTGCTTTCTACCCCCTGCTTCCACCTGCATCAAATACACCCCTTTCGGCTTCGCCGCCAGGTCAATATTCAGCTTCTGAGGAAAGCCGTTTCCTGTTTTACGATACTCCTGCACCAGGCTGCCCTTAGCGTCGACAATCCTCGCATAAAAGGCATCGCTACTACCAAGCTGGTACACCAGGTTGAACAGGCCCGTTGAAGGATTGGGATAAACCTGCCACAAAATAGCATCCTCAAAGATCACGGGGCGGACAGGACTATAAGTAAAGCTTCCGTCTTGATTCACAATCTTCAACCTGTAGTAGCGGGGTCCAAACTTATCGGGCTCACGGTCAGTAAAGCTGTAAGTCCGGGAGCCGTTTAGATCCCCTAAGCTGGCAACGACTCCAATAGTCACAAAATGCCCTGCCTGCAGTTCGGCTGTGCCACGTGCAAATTCTACTTCGTATTGTTTGACCCCCGTCTCCTCCGCTAAATTCCATTGTACCAGCACATCGTTACCATTCTGCTTACGTGCAGTGACATCCAAAAGCTTCACCGGTAGTGGATGGGTTTTATCCATACCACCGTTATTAAGCCAGAACTCCGAAAAATCCTTCACCTTGAATTCAGCATAGTAGCCCTTATCAAAAGGCACTTTCGCGACATCAGTCGCTCCAATAAACTTCCAAATCCCTTGCTGATTATCCGTTATGGTACCGTTCTCGAACGTCCTGTCAGGATCTGAATATTTGGATACACCAAGTTCATACGCCGTCGTCGGCTTCGTACAGGTAGCGCATCCTGACGCCTTAATAAGGCTGTCAGATTCCTTGTCCAGAAAATAAAAACGCACAGCCACCGAATCAGTTGGACTGCTCGAAGGCTTGATGGTGATGTTGCGGTCCAGATAGTATTGTGAAGAGGTATATCTCACCGCACCCGTATTGATGTAGGCCTGGACATCGGTAGCACCCAGGTTCTGATTGTTCGGCTGAAGAGAGGCTACCAGTTTGCCACCACTCGTGAAATCGATCCAGTTGTTTCCTGATACGGTCTGTGTCACCGGGGAGCTCAGGGTAGCACCGTCATAGATGCCATTACTGTTATCATAGATGTGAATGTCATCCACGGCAATACCTTCCCTGTTCACTGCCGGATCAGAGGCCATCACAAAGCGAAGGCGCAGTCGGTTCAGCCCTGCCGGGAGAGGAATGGTTGCAACGTGCCAACGGGTGTAGTCAGAAATACTCCATAACTGGCTGGCAGATTTATTATACCAATTCGTCCCCTGTCCGTACGCGCCTAAAGTGCTCCAATTGACACCATCGCCCGAATACTCTACCCACGCACCGTCACAAAGTGAACTACCACAATCCTCGAGGTCCAATGCCACACTAAAGCTTAAAGTCGGATTGGTCATACCGGTAATATCGAAACAAGGAGAATAGAGAAAGGACCCTTCCAAATCGTTATAGTTCCCTTGCAAACGCGTCTTCCAAGCCTTTGCACCACTGGCAGCTCGGTTGATCTTTGTTGAAGTCGGCGTACCGTACTGCCAACTGGAGTTCGTACCGCCTGCATACCAGTTACCATCATTCGCTTCAAAGTTTTGCAGGTAAGGAAAACTGTTGATAATAGGCGAGTTGACTATCGAGGTGCTGGTGGTATCATTTTCATGGAAGCTGTCACTACTCAGATCAACTATCGCTTGTATTTTGTAGGTATTGACCGCTGAAAGGTCCGCTCCCGTGGTAAAACTATACTGGATGGTGGAATTGGCAGCAACAGAAGGAATGACTTCACTAACCCAGCTACCGTTGTTGATACGATATTTTACCGGCACGTTATTGATCGCAGCGCTAGAGCTGTTGCGTACAGTAACCTGGATGGTAGAATTGTTGGTAAGTCCGCAGCTTGAACTGATGGGAGCATCAATACTTAGTATCTGCATGTCATTGAACACTTCATAAACACGGATATCATCAAAAGAATAGCCATTTGCATTAAGCAGGTCGGTTGCTGCAATGACGCCCCATTGTCCCCAACGTACCTGGAAACTTGGACTTAAACTTTGACCGTTTGCCGCCAGCAAGTCTGATACCTCGATGCTGGAAGTCTTCTTGTAAGCACCCGGGGCAAGTTCGTTGGAGTTAAGGTCATAGGCTTCAATCCATGGCGAAGCATCGCTACCCCTGATCCATACTTTATTATTGGCATTGAACATTTGACCATGATTGGCAAACTGGAAATCAAGGCGAATATCATTCGTGTTTACATTGTAGTTCACAAGATTGTAAGTGCCATACAGGTAATTCGTGTTGCCCGATGAGTAGTATCGATTCGCGTCAAGCGTGAGCGCTTTCGTGCCTGAATAAGCAATACCCGAGTTTACAAATGTTCTCAGTCGACCATATGTGGTACTTCTTGAAAAATCGTAACGCTCCAAACCATCCAATGCCATTGTATCTTTCTCATAGGTGGCAGGCGTAGCCGCCTCAATATCATCAACAAAATAAGTCGAGAGGTTTAAAGGCTGGTTATCGGCGTGCCTGACCAACATAACGGCAGTGTCGTTTGCCGTAACCGGGTCAGTCGTTGAGTTCTTGACAACAGCAATAAGATTATAGTGACCGGCAGCAGAAAGATCGGTTGTGGTGGTAAATGTATAAGTGTAGGTTCCACCCGCAGGGATAGTAGCCGCTACGCTTTCCGTTACATAGGAGCCGCCATTGATTGAATACTTTAGATCGAAATTGGTGACTGCTGCGTCGTCAAGATTCTTCACCCTGACCGTCACTGCAGTAGATGCAGTTAATTGCGTTGACGTATACAGCCTTCCCGAAACAGGTGCAAGTATCGCATCTATTTTAAGGTCATTATCTGAAATCGTTCCACTGCAAGTTCCTGTAGAGGGCTGTCGGGAAATAGCCACTGCCCTTCTGCCTGCGCTACCACTTACCCTCGCGCGCACCGTTACCCAATACACCGAATCTTTTGACAAACCGCTAAACGTGTAAGAAGTAGCTGCAGTGGTACCTACTGTTTGCATCGCATCGCCCCGAAGCATCATTACCTCGTAGTCGGTGGCGCCCGTTACGGCAGACCAGTCGAGATTAATATAGCCTTCACACTGAACCGCATCAAGCGAAACAGTCGGCTGCCCGATTATCGTGAAAGAATTACTTGTCGTGGTTTCACCGCTTCCTTCCTTTGTTATACGTATCAATCCATTGTTTGTGGCCACAGGGGGAACACCCCATAGGTATAACAGGCTATTAATATCAACACCTGTTGCCACCGTGGTCCAATTGGCACCTCCATCGGGAGAAAACTCAATCATTACCGTTCCCGAAGAAAAGCCATTAGCTTCCCACGTTATTTTGACCTTGTCAGTTGAGCTGGTTGCAGGAACCAGTCCATCACCACCGACCGGGGTAGTGATCTTCAATTGCACAGGAATGGGGTCGTACACAACGAAGTATTCCTGTGAAGGATTCTGAGTAATGGCCGTCCCTTTGACCTTGATAATATAGTTTCCGGCAGTGGGATTATTAATCACCACCTGTTCGGTGTTGTTCACGTGGTCCACTCCACCAACTGCCACATTATTGAGGTTGGCATTGGCCGTATCTAGTATATTCGGCAGATTCGTTGAGAGTGCAACATCCCCCACTTCGAGATCAAGATCGTTCACAAGAGTTTTGGCACTAAGTGGAGAAGCAGCCGGGTCGTTCCAGTACAGCATCACTTTCAATTGTGCTGTGTTGGCAGGAACTGAAATCGTATGGGTATTAGTTGATCCGTTTGTGCAGCTGGAGATGATGTAATGGTTGTTCTCAAGCATATCAATGCTTCGCAGGAGGTTCATCCATCCATATCCGTATTTGAAGTCGGGGCCTGGGTTTCCCTTATCGACGCCCCCGTTGCAAAGAAGAGCCTTCATCAGTCCATTCTTTGGATTGGCGCCTCCGTTTAGTTGGCGATAACGCTGGTACAGGAGCGCCAATCCACCGGTGACAGCCGGAGCAGCCATGCTGGTTCCATAGTTATAGTAATAGCCATTGTTCGGAGCACAGGAACCCACTGCCGCACCCATGGCAGTAATGTCGGGTTTTAAACGCCCATCTCTAACGGGTCCGCGGCTCGAGAAATTGGCAATAGTACCTACATCGTCAGTTGCACCAACGACAACCACGTTCTTTGAGGACTGGTAGCCACCGAGCACCGTATGGTAACCGGGTAAGTAACCGCCGCAAGTTGAGCCGCCACTGTTACCGGCAGCAAAAACGTTTGTAAGACTCGGTAAGTCGAAAGCCATCTGGTCTAACAGCCTTGAATAGAGGTCGTAGGTGCCCATGTACCCACAGTCGATATTATCACCGTAAGAATTATTCGTAACCACCATTCCGTAATCTGTGACGTACGCAGGTGCATTCAAAAAGATGCTGCTAAAGCTTTGACTTACGATCGTTGCTTTTGGGGCATAGCCGCGCCAGTATTCATTAACGTTTCCTGCACCGGCCAGCGTTCCTGTGGTATGATACCCATGCGCCGATGTAAGTGCCTGTGCCGACCGGTTGATCAATCGCCCGTTAAAATCAACATGGGTTTGTACATCTGCATTGTCGCCTATACCAACTGTGATCCCTTCCCCATTCAGTCCTTTACCGCCATTAGCGATACTTGCGTTTAGGACATTGGCACGTGAACCAATTCGACTGTTATAATTCAAAGGCTGGTCCTCACCCGGTGCAGCCTGAACGTATTCGATGAAGGGTAGTCCGGCAAGTTCCTTCAAACGATTGGATGCTATCCTTAGAGATAGAAGTCGGAACGATTGATACTCACTTGAAAGGACATCGATATTGAGTTGCCTGATGTTGGCGACAACATCTGAAGCCAAAAACGATTTAGGAAAGCTGACCCATACATCAATGGTACCGGCAACCTTGGTAGCCGATGACGGATAGATTCCTGCTGCCAGCCTCGGCTCCATTTTCTGCTCGGGTGAGGGTTGAAAAATGGCCCTCGTCTTCGCCTGTTCCAATACGGCCGGTGAAGGACTGCCCGAAATAGTAACAGTATATGCGTTGTTAGGGATATACTCCAGTAACTCGATTCCATTAGCCGACAGCATCTTTTTAGTCGCTTCACTTGGAAGGGTTTCAAACTGAAGTATCGCAAATGTTTTCTGCTGGAAGCGCCTCGACCTTGAGTTGAAGGAATCGACGACTGCCTTTTTAAGATTTGGCGAGAGATGTAGCGC
>DATDNL010000168.1:0-11648 GCA_036518315.1 Flavisolibacter sp.
GGGTCTTCTGAATACATTCTTGCTGCCTGGTCGAAGCTCATTTGCTTGGCTTCTATCTCCTGCTTGTAGTGATTCAGCTCGCTGATCATGAATTGCTCCAGGTCGCGCGAGGCTTTCGGATATACTGCTATTTGTCCCACCTCTACTTCTGATTCAAAAAAGGGAAGGCTGTCTTTGGGTATTCTATCGAAATAAGCTTTTACTTCCGTAGGAGTAACGTTGACATTGTCCACTATTTTCTTTTGCATGGATTCAGCCAACTTTCTTTCGCGAACCGATTCGCGGGAGTCATCTTTTAGCTGGTAGATCGTTTTACCCGCAACTCTTTCCAATTCGGCTTGTGAACCAAACTGCGAAATGTAATACCGGATCTTCTGGTCAAGTTCAGCTTCCACCTCTTCATCTGTCAGGGGTAAAGAGTCTTTTTGTGCCTGTAGCATCAGCACCTTTGAAACCAGTGCTTGCTCAAGAATATTGCACTCTGAGCCGGGAGGTAAAGTGGTACCGTTACGCTGTGCGTCTTTGAAAGCGTTTTCAATATCGGACTGTAAAATGATCTTATCACCAACAACGGCCAGTATCTTGTCTGCAACTATTTTTTGGGACTGTGCATGGGAGGCGGTAGCAAACAAAACCAGGCCTGATAAAACAAAGAGAACCTTCTTCATAACATGAAATGTAGCCAAAAGTAGCTTTTACCCATAAAATCACCCTGTGAATTTCAACGGATTAACAAACTTCTAACCCCTGTTTAGGGCTCGCCGGAGGCGCCTGATTCGTTTTACAGACAGAGAAGTGCTTGGCTATTTTATTCCAAGACGTCCGGCTCGCCAGTTTGTATTTAACATACTAGATCGTGGGCTTTCCGGGAAGTATGGTGGACGTTTAGTGAACGTATTCGGCGAGTAGGGTGAGAGTATTTGAGAATTTTGAGTTTTGGGTTTAGAGTCGGCGGCAGTTTACCGTTTAATTGAGAAGGCTACTGACTTGCATTGTTTTACGATGTCATGCCAACGCATGTCGGCATCTTTCTCTTCTTTCCTGAAGGAGAGCAGAAGAAAGATGCTGACCTTAACACCGTCAACTCTTGTGATCCTCAATCGCCGTTGATGTCTCCTTGCTCATTGTCTTCCCTTTCGCGTTCGTAAACCAGGAGGGAGACCCTCCATTCGGGGAACTGGAACTGCATGGATGCTTCGATCTTCAGCTTTGGCACGTTGGCGGCATTTGGCGTGAGCTTAAAAATGGTACTACAGAAATTTTTGCTTTCGTCGGGAGCATTGAACTCGCCATCGAGACTGAAAGAGTAGTCCTGCACCTTGACAGTCATTACTTTAAGCTGGTTAGCCAGCCATTTGTACTTTTTGGAACTCTCTTCAAAATCTTCACTGGTTAGCAGAACAGCCTGCCAGCTATAGATCTTATTCTTTGAGTTGTACTGAGTTATGGAGTTCTGCTCGCATCCTTTGAAGTCAAGCCTGGTAGTAAACTCAATACTCTGCGGATTTAGGGAAATGGTGTCGCCTTTCAGCGAGGAGAAACCCATTACGTAGTCGGACAGGACCTTTGAAAGGTTGGTTCTCAGGTCGTTATTAGTGAATGGGGCTCTGATCTGCGCCTCTGCGTTGAGGCATAGAAATAACATGGCTGTTGCAGCTAGCTTCGGTGCTGTGATTCTCATAAGTAGGGATTTATTCTTAATTCGGCGACAAAATAGAAAAAAGCTTCATTTAATCAATAAGATTTACTAACTTTCTCCACCTTTTTTCCACAAAATCTAAATTTATCCAAGAAATGAAAAACAGAGACATTGTCCATGCCCGCCAGGAAGTAAAGATTTACCGTGAGTATTACCAGCCGTCTTTTAACCTGTGGCGTTTCACAAAATCCATCATTGGGGTTTTGTTTTTCGGATCATCAACTGTGGCACATTATTCCGCCACCAAGAAAAGATAATTAAACAAAAAGACCGCCGTGAGGCGGTCTTTTTGTTTATATAGTCTAGACTGTTTTACATTCCCATTCGAATGCCTCTCGGACCAAAATGCCTTTGATCTTGCTGTGGTATATTCTTTCCACCCATTCTATTGAGGCTGTAGGTAAACGATAACATGAAGTAACGGCGTATCACGTTGGTACGCACATCCTGGTAACCGTTAGTTGTGAAGTTTCTTGTAAGACTTTGATTCTGGTTGAAGAGGTCATGCACCTCAAACTTCAACTGGCCAGCCTTGTTCTTGAACATCAGCTTTGAAAGGGAAGTATTCAACAAAGGCACTTTTGTATTGTACCCTGTGGATACGCCGGTAGTGAGGTAATAGTCGAAGTCTGTTTCGAACACGAAGTCTTTTGGCAGGTCGAAGGTCCAGTCGGCAGAATAAGTTTGTGACCAAAAGTCCTGGTCAGGGGTCTTCAGAGCCGAGTCGTACCTAGCCCTACTATAGGTAAGGCTTGCCCTGAGGTTGAGATCTATCTTTTCTTTGTATGTATAAGCAATACCCTCTGTTTGTGTCAGGCTAAGTGTCCTCGCAAAGTTTTCGCGCTTGTAGAACATGGTCACATCGCGACTGTAGGTTGCCATCGTTGTTGAATTGAAAGTGCTCCCCTTAAGCTTTGGATTCTTGAAAGGCAGTCCGAGTGTGAAGAAACCATTACTGGAAAAGCTACCATTCAAGTTCACAGGTATGATCAATTGCTTTCCTCTCGTGGAAGTATCCGTGGGAGTCGTATAAATCTTTGGCAAGTCGTCTGTCGAATTCACAATCTTGTTAGATGTTTGAGCAAAACTCAGGTTGGCAGAAAAATACCTGAAGTTCATCATGTTGAAGGTGTTGTAATTCGCATTGAAGCTGTTGGAAAACTCGGGCTTCAACAATGGATTACCGGTCTTCACCTGCAAGGGATTGCTGTAGTCCGGAACATTCTGCAACTGGCTAATGGTTGGTTGATTGGTTCTCCCGGAATAACGGAATCTTAAGTTCTTATTACGTGTGAAGTTGTACGTGAATACGGCTGTAGGATACAGATTCACGAAGCTTTGCTTCACTGTGGTGTCCTTGTTCGTACTTGCTCTTACACTCCGGCTGGAGAGTTCATTAATCTGTTCGCCAATACCGACCTGGTAATTGTATTTACGTTGTTGCACACGGAAGTTGACACCAACACGGTTCGATACATTACCGTTCTCGAAATAATTGGTAGAAGGCGCGTTTATAATCTCGTACTTATGGGTTGCCGTATCCATGTCAAATGTCTTCTTATCGGAAGTAGACTGATTGTTGGTGTAGGCATAGTTGAACTCGATGAGTTTATTGCGACCTATCGGTTCAGTATAGGACGTGCTTACAGTATTATTAAACCCGTGGACCTTCTGTGTTGATTGCTGGTCAAGTGTGACCATTTTGTAAGGCAACTCGCTCCGGGTATAATAAATGTAAGGAGAATAGGTCGTGCCTTCACCCGTGCTTTCGTTCAAGGTGCTGGTCACACCAACTGTCAGGGTTCTTCCTCTTTTTGCAAACCTGTGGCGGAACAGTAGGTTTTGGTTCATGTTATAACCGTCCCTACTGTTTTCATTTGTTCTTTCCTGGGTTAGGGCGAGATATTTGGGGACGCCGGTTAATGTGGCGTAGGAATTCAAACCATTGTAGCTAAAGCCATCCGAGTGCTGGAGGGTAAAGCTTGGATAATACAAGAGCGAGTTGAGAGAGTCCAGCTTGTATTCCATGCGGAAATTGAATCGAAGGTTCTGATTCAGATTGTTACTGTTCGTTACTGTTTCCTTGTCGGCCAGGGAGTCCAAAGGACGACCATGGGCCGCGTCGGCAGGATAAGATTCTTGCCCATAAGACGATTGTTGCAGAACGGTGCGGGTGCTCGAGCCATTCACGTTGCCAACAACATCGATCTTTGGCCCCCACATATCGCGATAGTTTACCCCTAAAGAAATTGGAGAACTGATACCTGAACCACCACTGCTACTACCGCCACCTGAAAAACCACCACCGCGAATCATGGCATTGCCACCACCGAAACCGCCACCACTGAAGGAGCCCATGCCCATTCCACCAATGACATCACTGAAGCTGAAGTTTTGCCTGTCGAGGTTATTAGCAGAACCTACTACAGAGATTTGACGGGGACCGGTAAAGCGATTGAGGTTTAATTGCGACTGGTAACGACCATCGGTGCCGCCGCCGGCCATAGCTTTACCAAAGACACCGTTCTTTTTATCCTTTTTGAGTTTGATATTGATCGCCCGCGTGCGGGAACCGTCGTCCACATTGGTAAACTTTGCCTGCTCACTCATATCATCATACACCTGTATACTCTCGACCATGTCCTGGTTGAGGTTACGGGTAGCCATCTTTGGGTCGGTACCAAAGAACTCTTTACCATCAACATAAACTTTCTGCACCTGTTCTCCCTGCGACTTTACCGTACCATCCTTTGCTACTTCCATACCGGGCACTTTCTTAAGCAGGTCTTCAACTGTTGCATTTGGCTTCACTGATTTGAAGGACTCAGCCCTGAACTCTACGGTATCTCCTTTTATTTTCACAGGTGCATCGTCTTTCACTACTACTTCATTCAGCTCTTTGTAATTACGGTCAAGTTTTATGGTTCCAAAATCAGCAACCGCTTTGCCATTGGTAATGAGGAATTGCTTTTTGAAGTTCTGCATACCCGTGTACGATATGAGAAGGTTGTAGGAACCAGCGTCGATATTCTTTATTTCGAAATAACCAGTGCTGCTTGTGACAGTGAAAGAGATAAGCGAAGAGTCCTTACTGCGTATAACCGAGATCGTTGCATCGGGCAGAGGTGTTGCTGAAACCGAATCGAGTAAGACACCCTTTGCAACGCCATTTACCTTTTGCGCGTAGGTGCTTAGTGTGAACATCACAGTAGCAAGTACAGCAAGGTAGAACTTCTTCATAAGCGGGAAATGAGAGTACGAAGATATTCGCAACCTTTGTGAAAAGCGGTTAAATAACGTTAAGGTTTGGATAAGTGGCGATGAACAAATGATCGCTTGCAGATATTACTGTTAAGTGGCGTAAAACCCTGTAGTACCGCTGGGAAAACTGCGACGATACCAGTGCCGGGTGATAGAAAGAACACGGCATTCGTACTACACGGATGCCGTGTGGGAGAAAGGTTTCTTAACCTTGATTAAAGCATCACGGTTACTCGTAGGAAAGTTGCAGGGATAGAAGTTTTGTTTGGATTCTCACTCCTGTTTTCGCGTGTAAATAATTCTTCCAACTCTCGTTGCAAGTCTGCAGCCTTGCCATTTTTTTCTGCGGCTTCTACTGCGTTCATGGTAGGACCATAGAAGTTTTTGATCTCTTGCACAAAGTGCGAAGGCGAATAAGGAGCATTGAACGTGAACGTGTCCTTAACACAGGAAATATTTTCAGGAGCTACGCCAGCCTGGACGAAGCGTTCCACTACGTTGGCTTCTACGCCCCATAGCATAGGACTTATAAAACCTTCCGGAGGTGGTGGTGTATAGGCAGAACTGATTTTGAGCAATTGAGCAACCATTGTCGGATCGCCGGGGATCCAGTTTCCCATTACAATCCAGCCATGTTTGCGACATACCCTTACCATTTCCTTTGCAACATCAAAAGGTTTGGGAGCAAACATGGCGCCGAAGATGCTAACGACCATATCGAAGCTCCCGTCTTGCAGGCCGTGAAGATTGGTAGCATCGCCTTGCTGGAACTTAATATTAGTGAGGCCTTCCTTCCTGGCTCTTTTATTTCCGGCGTCAACAAGATTGCGGGAAATGTCCACGCCGAGGACATTTGCTCCCAATCGTGCAGAAGGGATGGCAGTGGTGCCATCGCCGCAGCCTAGGTCAAGTACATCAAGACCTTTGTGAATGTTTAATTTTTCTACGAGGGCTGTACCGCTTTCGCGCATGGTGTCGGCAATGCGGGTGAAGTCACCTTTTTCCCATAATGCCTGGTTCGGATTGACGCTAATCTGCTGAAGCGTAGTTGAATCGTTCATGGTTTTCGTTTTAAAATGAAGAAAGTTTGAGAATTCAAGGGTAGGCAGGGAGAATCAATAAGGTTGGAATGTGAAGATAGGATAGTTTGGAATCGTAAATAAGTGGAAACCCCCAAACAGGATAAAAGTCCTATAGAATAAAAAAATGAACAGGTAAAACAACGAATTGTTAAATAAAAAACTGTACAATTGCAAACCCAAACGGGGAAGGGCAAAAAAAAGTCCACCGTAGAAACAGCGGACGCTAACGATTGCTTGCTATATGAATAGAGATTCTTAAGTCGTTCTTATTGGGTGCTAACTTTTGCTATTGCTTCACGATTGCTTGCTTTCTCTCTAACACCGCTGCTAAGGTAGGCAGCTATACAGGTCAATACTGACCAAGTTTCTGTTGATTTAACGATGTCAAACAACGATGGGCCGAGCTGAAACCGTTACTGGTAGCGGATTTCGACTTTTTGCATTAATTATATCCAATGATACCAAAGGATTTAAAATTTGGTGGACAAGACACACAACGTGTCCGAGCGAAACAAATGACCGTGCATTAAGGTGAATGGCCTAAATTTATTTTCATCAAACAGAGCTTGTGAAAAAAATCATTGCTGCAATCGCAGTCGTAATTAGTCTACCGGCATTATATGCACAGAAGACAGCGCTTGAAACCCAAATCGAATCCGCTGTTTCCAGGATTGAGCCAAAGTGCGTGGCCTGGCGAAGGGATTTTCATGAACACCCGGAATTGAGTAACCGCGAGTTCAGGACTTCAAAGATCATTGCTGATCACCTGCGCTCTCTTGGAATAGAAGTAAAAGAAGGTGTGGCTAAAACAGGAGTTGTGGGAATACTTCATGGTGGTAAACCGGGACCTGTCATTGGTTTACGGGCAGACATGGATGCCCTGCCCGTAACGGAAAGAGGAAACCTTTCTTTTGCGTCGAAGGTGAGATCGACTTTCAATGGACAGGACGTGGGTGTGATGCATGCTTGTGGCCATGACACCCATGTGGCTATGCTGATGAGTGTTGCCGAGATCCTATCGGGAATGAAGAAAGACCTCGCAGGAACAGTGAAGTTCCTATTTCAACCAGCAGAAGAAGGTCCGCCAACAGGTGAGGAAGGTGGCGCACCGCTGATGGTGAAGGAAGGTGTATTGGAAAATCCAAAAGTGGACGTTGTCTTTGGATTGCACATCAATGCCCAAACCCCTGTGGGCCAAATCAAGTATCGCGAAGGAGGAATGATGGCTGCGTCGGATTGGTTTACGATTAACATTCACGGAAGACAATCGCATGGAGCACAACCGTGGTTGGGAATTGACCCCGTTGTTATTGGTACCCAGATCATCGAAGGCCTTCAAACTATTGTAAGCAGACAAAGCGAGTTGACTAAAAATGCGGTGGTAATATCTACTACCATCTTTAAGGCAGGTGTACGCGAAAATATCATTCCGGAGGAAGTGACCCTTGGCGGAACGATAAGGACGCTGGACACGGGAATGCAAAAGGATGTGTGGATGCGCATCGAACGTACGGCCAGGAAGATCGCCGAAGCATCCGGTGCCACTGCAGATGTTCACATAGATACCAAAACACTGGTGACCTATAACAACCCTCAGCTTACAGAACAAATGATCCCTTCACTACAAAAAGCGACCAATAATAATGCATCGGTAATGGATGCAGTGACAGGTGCAGAGGATTTTTCTTTCTTTGCTGCCAGGGTTCCTTCCCTGTTTTTTTATGTTGGCGGGATGCCGCCGGGTAAAGACCCTAAAGAAACGGCGGCACATCATACACCCGATTTCTATGTGGACGAAAGCGGTATGAGAACAGGCATAAAGGCTTTCTGCTTTCTTGTCCTTGATTATATGAGAATAGCTCAAACGAAAACGTCAACGAAACCACAGCAAAAAGCATTTTGATGAAGAAGATCCTATTGACTATACTGGTGTTTGCCTCTGTTCATTCCTTTTCGCAGAAGGTTGACAAAAAACTACAAAGAGAAATTGTCGAAGCGATAAAGGGTTTTAATGGCAACATCGGCGTTTACATCAAGAACTTAAAGAACAACAAGACCGTTGCTATCAATGCGGATACAATATTCCCAACAGCCAGCATGGTTAAGATTCCGATCCTGATCGGTATCATGGACAAGATCAACAGGGGAGAACTCGACTACCACCAGGTGCTGAAATACAGGGATTCTTTGCTCTATGCCGGAATTGACATCCTCGGGTCATTTAAAGACACTGAAAAGATTGAATTAAGTAAGGTAATGATGCTATCGCTAACCATGAGTGATAACACCGCGAGCTTATGGCTTCAATCTTTAGCCGGCAAAGGTGCGAGGATAAACGAACTACTCGATAGTCTCGGGTTCCGGTATACAAGAGTGAATTCGCGAACGCCAGGCAGGGCGGCCAACCAGTCTGAATACGGCTGGGGTCAAACCACACCAAGGGAGATGGCAACACTACTGGAAAAGATATCGAAAGGGGAGATCATTAATAAAGAAAGAAGCGCCCAAATGCTTCGACTTCTTGGACGAAACTATTGGGACGAAGAAGCCATATCGCAAATACCGTCTGATGTCTTTATCGCGAGCAAGAACGGCGCAGTGGATGAAAGCCGCAGTGAGGTGCTCTTCGTAAATGGCAAAGGTGCCCGATATGTATTCTGTGTTTGCACGAAGAACAACAAGGACCAGTCCTGGCAAAGTACTAACGAGGCATGGGTCTTAACAAGGAAACTTTCGAAGATCGCCTGGGATCACTTTAGTAACTGATAGGCAATAAGGCTCATGAGATAGGCGATGCCGGTCATGTACACAAACTGGATAACAGGCCACCTCCAGCTCTTGGTTTCTCGTTTCACGATAGCAAGAGTGCTCATACACTGCATGGCAAAAAGATAGAACAGCATTAATGAAATACCTGTTGCCAGCGTGAACAGGGGAGTGCCATCTTCTTTTTTAGCAGCGTGCAGCTTGTCTCTGAGCAACAGCCCCTGGTCATTCTCACCGACACTATAGAGCGTTGCCATCGTACCGACGAAGACTTCCCTTGCCGCGAAGGAGGTAATCAATGCAATACCAATACGCCAGTCGTAACCTAATGGTTTGATGGCGGGCTCAATGGACCTGCCCAAAATGCCTGCATAGGAATTCTCCAGTTTCGCCGCATTCCATTGCGTGTGTAACGAGTCTTTCTCCGTCGGACGCTGGGCAATTAAAGTTTCGTATTTACTGGCAACTTTGGCCATTCTTTGTTTCGGTCCATAAGAACTTAATCCCCAAAGGATCAAGCTGATCACCATGATGATCTTTCCGGCATCGGTAACAAATATCCTTGCCTTATTCACCATAGCCTGTCCGACATTCTTCAAACGTGGTGTCCGGTAAGTAGGCAGTTCGAGGATAAAGAAGCTCTTTTCCTTTATTTTGATGAACCACTTCGCCACGTACGAAACGATTAGGGCCATCAACAATCCCAATAAATACAATCCCATCATCACCAGCGCCTGTACGCTAAAGAAACCAAGTAGGTACTTATTCGGAATGACAAGTCCAATCAATATGGTGTATACCGGCAGCCGTGCCGAGCAGCTCATTAAAGGAGTAATCAGAATGGTAAGCAAGCGTTCCTTCCTGTTCTCAATATTCCGCGCACTCATGATAGCCGGAACTGCACAGGCAAATCCGCTAATGAGAGGCATGACGCTCTTACCATTAAGACCAACCGTTCGCATTAGCCGATCGGTTAGAAAACTAATGCGGGCCATGTACCCGCTGTCTTCAATCACGGTGATCAACCCGAACAGGATCATAATCTGCGGAACGAAAACCATTATCCCACTTAATCCTGCCAGCACCCCGTTCACTACCAGGTCACTGAACCAACCTTGTGGCAACACTGCCGAGGCCCACGTGCTAATAGAAGAAAAAAGCATTTCAATCCACGTCATTGGATATTGCGCAAGGAAGAAAACACTTTGAAACAGTACAAAGAGAACTGCCAACAAGATCAGGTAACCCCATTTCCGGTCCAACAAGACATTATCCATCCTGTCGGTAAATATTTTCCGCTCGAGTGGATCGGGCTCCGTCACGGCAACATTCATGATATGTTTAATGCGGCCGTACCGTTGCAATATCTCTGTTGCCTGTGTCTTGGTATGATTAAAGTTATACTTGCGCTCAATGTTCTCGATTCTTTCCTGTGTTAAGTGGTCAAGCTCAAACTCCTCATGGTTGATCAGGTAGTGAATGGCGGAATAGTCACTCGCTTCGTGTATCACCGATTGCAGTTCCTCGATGGGCGCCTCTGCCAATTGCCTGTTCTCAATAAAATCCCTTGCAGGCACTTTGTAAAGATTTGATGCTGTCAGCTCAATTGCTTTTTTCAACTGGGTCATCCCTTTGCCCTTTCTCGGGTTAACGGCTACCACAGGAACACCAAGCTCTCTTTCGAGTTGCTCTATGTTGATCTCTATGCCTTTCTTTTTAGCAAGGTCAACCATCGACAACACCACCACCACAGGTTTCTTCAGGTCGATGATCTGCGAGCAAAATAGAAGATTGCGTTTTAAGTTACTGGCGTCGACAACCACTACGAAAATATCTGCCTTGATCTCTTTGTCCTGGTTCAAAAGTACCCTGTAGCTTACCCACTCGTCCAAACGCTTTGGATAAAGACTGTAAGTGCCCGGCAGGTCAATAATATTTCCACTTAAGGATTCCGAAATAGGAGTGATACCAGTCTTTTTATCGACAGTCACTCCGGGAAAGTTGCCCACCCTCTGGTTCATTCCTGTCAAGGAATTGAAAAGGGAAGTCTTTCCACTGTTTGGATTTCCTACCAGGGCAATATGTATTGTTCTTTTAGCCACGATCGAATCTGGCAAAAGTAACCTGCTGTGCCTGCAAGCATTTACGAAATTGGAAGTTTTAAGTTAAGCTTATGGAAAAAGAATCCTTTTAAGAATTGAAAAATTCGTCTCTTTGACGTCGGCATTCCTAATACATTTGTTCTGCTGATAAAAATCATGTTTTGTGAGTACAAAATTCTTTACCCTCTTTCTTCTTTTTTCAGCAACACTAGCCCAGGGGCAAAAACTAAAAAAGGAAGACAGACTGCTCGTTAGCAACCTTCAACAACACATTCAGTTCCTCGCCGATGATAAACTGGAAGGCAGAAGAACAGGGACCGCGGGTGAAGCTACTGCGGCCAACTATATCACCGACCAGTTCAAAAAGGATGGCCTGTCGCCCAGGGGAACGAATGGTTACCTCCAGCCTTTCGACGTAAACGAAGGCAAAGAGATCCATCCATCCACCTTCCTGACCATTGACGGCAAAAGCCTTGTGCTCAACAAAGAATATTTCCCGCTCATTATAAGTCCGAACGTTTCTATTGAAGGCCTTACTTCTTTGGCTTTACAGGAATCGGGCACTCCGTGGTTCTTCGATCTTAAGGAACTATTGGAATCCAATGCCAACAATCCGCACTTTGATCTTAGGTCTTCATTGATTAAATCGGCTAAAGAGTCAGCAAAAAGAGGCGCGACAGCCGTTTTCCTTTACAACAGTTCCGACAGGCAGGATGGCTTATCCTTCGACGGAAAAGA
>DATDNL010000169.1:0-3783 GCA_036518315.1 Flavisolibacter sp.
AAGGAAAACCCCGACCTTATCGCAGCCGATTCACCCACACAACGCGTTGCCAAAGGGCTTACGAAGGAGTTCCCTACCGTCCAACACCTGGTGCCTATGCTTTCGCTTGATAATTCCTACAACAGCGAAGACCTTGTCGACTTTGACCGTCGTGCGCGCGACCTGACCGGCCTTAAGGAGATCGAGTACTGCGTTGAACCCAAGTTCGATGGTGCCAGCATCTCTCTTATCTATGAAGATGACCGGCTGGTGAGAGGCGCCACAAGGGGCGATGGCGTTCAGGGTGATGACATTACTCCCAATATCAGGCAGATAAGAACCATCCCTCTCTCTGCCCGCTTCTCTGACTATGGACTACAAACCGTAGAAATAAGAGGCGAGGTATTGATCAATAAGGATAATTTCAAAAAGTTTAACGAATCCCTTACTGAGCAGGGCCTTGCTCCTCTTGCCAACCCTCGAAATGCTTCCGCTGGCACGCTTCGCATCAAGGATCCAATGGAAGTGCAAAGACGAAAGCTGGAAGCGTTTGTATACCATGTTAGCTACTACACGCTAACAAAAGGAACAGAAGACCTGGACACGCACTCCCAAACGCTGGAGATGCTTTGGCAGCTCGGCTTTCGCAGCCCAAACAAAGAAAAGAAAGTACTCAAGGGAATCAACGCGGTCGTAGACTATTGCACCAGGTTTGAGGGAGAACGCGACAACCTACCCTACGAGATCGATGGTATGGTCATCAAGGTGAACAGCTTTGAACTGCAGGACAAAATGGGGATGACCTCTCACCATCCCCGCTGGGCTATTGCCTACAAATTCAAAGCTAGGCAAGCCACCAGTAAGCTAATTGGCGTTGAATACCAAATCGGCAGAACCGGTAATATTGGCCCCGTCGCCAAGATAGAGCCTGTGCATATTGGTGGAGTTACCGTCAAATCTGTCTCGCTCTTCAACGAAGATGTGATCCGTGAAAAAGATATTCGTATAGGCGATACTGTTTTAGTGGAAAGAGCCGGCGATGTTATTCCTTACATCGTTAAACCCCTTACCGAGCTTCGCAACGGTCATGAGAAGCCTATAAAGTTTCCAAAGCACTGTCCCTCCTGCGGCACAGAATTATACAAATCCGAAGATGAAGCCGCCTGGCGCTGCATCAACATCAACTGTCCGGCACAAGTACTCGAAAAACTAATTCACTTCGCCTCTAAGGATGCGATGGATATTCGCGGATTAGGCAGTGCCATTATAGAAAAGTTCTACACGCTCGGCCTTCTCACTACTATTCCACAGATCTACCAACTGGATTATGATGCCATTGGTCAAATGGAGGGCTTTGGAAAGAAGTCGATTGACAATTTGAAGAGTGCCATCGAGAACTCAAAGACACAACCGCTTCACAGGTTGATATTCGCATTAGGAATTCGCCACGTAGGCGAAACGATGGCCAAGACCCTCGCGCACGCTGTAGACCACTTGCTCGACCTCAGAAATTTTGATGAAGAAGCGCTACAAAACCTGGAGGATGTCGGACCTAAAGTAGCCGGCAGTGTTGCACAGTTTTTCAGCAACCAGCAAAATATAGAACTTTTGAAAGCCCTTGAAGCCCTTGGATTAAACCTGCACAATGAAAAGAAAGAAACGTCGACAGGCGGCACGCTGGAAGGGCAGACATTTCTATTCACCGGTACTCTCTCTAAACTGAAAAGAACAGATGCAGAGGAGATGGTGGAACAAAATGGCGGCTCCATTGTTTCAGGCGTCAGCAGCAAGCTTAACTATTTGGTAGTGGGTGAAGACGCCGGAAGTAAATTGGAAAAGGCCAAAAAGATCAACACGGTAAAGATCCTTTCCGAGGACCAGTTCCTGAAATTGCTGAATAAAGAATGATGTCGGCATAAGTTTTTTATGCAGTTCCCGGCGGACCTATCTCTCTATTTGGTAAAAAATCTTATCATGATCAAGAAATCGAATGGTGAAGTATGGAAGCCTTTAGCATTTAGTGGCAGCAGGGAGCTGCGCAACCGCTATGCCGTTTCCTCGCAGGGACGCATAGCCAGTTATAAGACCGATGTGGCAAAAGACGGCAAGCTGTTGAACGGCTCGCTAACCACGGGATACCGCACACTGAATCTGCACAGGCCGGGTCATAAGGGAACACTCTACATCCATCGCGAAATAGCGAAGCTTTTTCTAAAGAAGCCTTCAACAAAACACAAATACGTCATTCATAAGAACCATAACAAGCTCGACAACTCGGTAAAGAACCTGGAATGGGCCACGCTGGAAAGGATGATTCAACACCAGCAAAAGAGTCCCGCTAAAGTGGCTTACAAAAAACGCCAGGCTAACAGGGAGGTGGGATTGAAGCTAACGGCCATACAGGTGCGCAAGATCAAAGACCAGCTGAATAAAGCCAGTCGCAGGATCACCATCAAGCAGCTGGCTGACAAATACAATGTCAGCGAGATGACCATGTACCGCATAAAAAGCGGAGAGAACTGGGGAAGAATATAGCTCCGGTATCGTTGGTCTTCTCTTTCTCAATTAAGCCTTTCAGTGCAAATGAATCGCTCCATCCGGTTAACATATAATTGGTGCAACCAGCCTAAACAATTATCTGTCTATCTTCACATGGCTATGAAAATTGGGTTGCTTTTCTTCTCCTGTTTTTGTTTTGTATTCGCTCACTCGCAAGACTCCCCATGTATTAAAGTGCAATTCATTTATGGATCAAAGCCATTGAAGAAATATAAGCAGACAGAAAAGAAATGGTTTGGGGGGATACACGGCGGCCATGTAGGCATTGAAGGTGACAGCGACAGGATCTATAGTTTCGAGATCGCCGGGAAGAATAAGGTATTTGGTGGTAGAGCGGACAATTGTGCTTACAGGTGTGTGACACCGGAACATTTCTGGAGTATCATGAAGACGAAGGAAGACAGCCTGAAATCTACCACAATTGTCATTCCCCTGACAGTGCCACAAAAACACAGGCTGGATAGCATTACACGAGCCTACATGCAGCAGGTGCCTTATTCCTATGCTGTTTTCGGAATGCGCTGCGCGGCTTCCACGTACGAGATCCTCGCCCAATTGGGAATTCTTCCCGAATACTCACGCTTCAAAACGACGATGAAGATCTTCTACCCTCGTAGACTAAGAAAACGACTGCTGTACCAGGCGGAAAAAAACAACTGGACCGTCTCCAGGAAAGAAGGCACACCCAAACGGAAATGGGAAAAGGATGTTTGACAATTAAACTCGACCGTTCCTAATTTCGCTCTATGATAGAGCCCCAGACACTCAAGTTCCTCTCTCAACTTAAGAAGAACAATAACAAGCCCTGGTTTGATGCCCACCGCGCACAATACGAAGCAGCACGGATTGACTTTACCAATTTCATCCAGTTGGTAATTGATGCACTGCAAAAGACGGATACGACTATCACAGGCATCACTGCCAAAGACAGCCAGTTCCGCATCAATCGCGACATCCGCTTCTCGAAAGACAAGCGTCCTTACAAGGAAAACTTTGGAGCTTTTATAGCGAGAGGCGGCAAGAAATCGATCTATGCCGGTTACTACTTTCACCTGGCACCCGGTAATAGCTTTGCCGGTGGTGGCCTGTGGCAACCCGAGCCGGCTAATTTGAAGAAGGTGCGACAGGAGATTGATTACAACTGGGAAGAGTTCCAGTCGATCGTCAAGAACAAAACCTTCAAGAAAACCTTCGGCGATCTCTATAAGGGCGAAGACATGAGCCTGAAGCGAATGCCCAAGGGAT
>DATDNL010000170.1:0-9417 GCA_036518315.1 Flavisolibacter sp.
TAGTCCCCAATGGGTGATCAGCAACGGGCCTTCCTCTGTCAATTTCGTCCGCTCTATCTTCACTCTTGCTTTTTCAACACTCACTCCCATTAACTGCGTAATCGGGTGCTTTGGCAAATTGAAAGTGAACAGAGACGGAACTGGTTCTGAAAACGAATGGCCCAGGTTCTGCAGCCATTGGAAAAGGGAGGCCTTCGCGTAACCACCGCAAGCAACAACAACATAGTTGGCGGTTATAAGCTGCCCATTGGCAAGATGAATTGTAAATTGGCTATCGTCAGCCTTAACCTCTTTCACCTCCGCATTCATTCTTACCTCAACATCATAACTATTCGCTTCATTCACCAGGCAATTAATGATCGTTTCAGAGGAATCAGTGACGGGGAACATACGTCCGTCCTTTTCCGCTTTCAGCACCACTCCTCTTTCCCTGAACCAGTTGATAGTGTCGGTAGTAAAAAACTGGTGGAAAGTCTTCTTGACAAAATTCTTCCCGCGCGGATAACGTTTACTCATTTCAACGATATCGAACATGGCATGGGTGACATTGCACCTACCGCCACCCGAAACCTTCACTTTCGAAAGAAGTTTGCCTGTTTTTTCAAGAATAGTGACTTGAAATGAAGGATTCAGGCGTGCCGCGTTAACGGCACAAAAGAAACCGGCAGCGCCACCGCCAATGACAACGAGACGCTCCCCTGTCCCACGGTGAAGAAGCTTAGGTCGTGGATCCTTTTCCTTATCTGGCATTTTCCTTAAAGCAATTTTCTTACTGGAACCTTATTAGCATTATCGAAGCCATCATGTCAATTCCTTCGCGGAAATTCTGTATGCGTATGTTTTCATTCTCAGCGTGTTGGTTGTTATCAGAGTTGGCGATGGGAACGATCAGGAACTTTGTATTTAACGTTTTAACCAAGTCTTCGACCGGAAGACTACCACCAAGTGTAGGTATTTGCAGAACAGGATCTTTCGTTGTTTGCTGAACGGCAGCCACTACCTTTTGAGCAACAGGCCAATCCATCGAAGTACGTTCTGCATTGTCACCAATCCCCCTGGTGACTTGCACGATCTTGGGATACCTGGCCCTTTCTTCATCACTGGGATCCGTTTCCGTTACATAAAATCCCTGCTGAATGATATGATCGATTACCCTCTGTTGTTGTCGCTTCCAGTCGTTTCCTGGCACCAGTCGAAGATCAATAACAGCCGTTGCAGAAACAGGAATAACATTCGCTTGGATGGTTCCAATATTCGAACTCTCGATGCCATTGATATTTAGGGATGGAAGGTTAATTGCTTCGTTAAGCGATTTGCCGGTCATATCTTCTTTAGCAAAACCAATTCTCCTTTTCAGGGCGGTTTCAACATCCGGAACGGCTGACAAAGACTTCTTCTCCAACGAAGAAAGAGGAGTTACATCGTCATAGAAGCCTTTAACAGTTACGGTGCCGTTATCATCCTTCATTGACGCAAGCAACTTTGCCAACATCATTACCGGGTTCGGAACCCAGTTGCCATAGTGGCCGCTATGTAAGGGGTTCTTTGGACCATAGACTTTCAGCGTCACATGAGCATCTCCCCTCGCGCCAAAGACTATTTGTTTATATCCTGACTGGTGCACAGGACCGTCGCAAATGATCCAGAGGTCTGACTGCAGTAGTGCTTTATTTTTCGAAAGGATTTGTCCCAGGTGCGGTGAGCCCTGTTCCTCCTCACCTTCAAAAAAGAATTTGATATTGTAAGGAAGGCTTATGCCAGACTTTTTAATAGCGGTAAAGGCATTCAATATGGCCATAATGCCAGCCTTATCATCTGACGCGCCCCTGGCATATATCCGCCAATTGGCATTTAGAGGAAAGGCTGGAGATTGAATCGCAGCACCTTCATCATAGCGTCCATTTAGTAATTGTGGTTGAAAAGGACCCAGCCCCTTTGCCCAGGTTGCAGCATTCACCGGCTGACCATCATAGTGAGCATAAAAGACGACCGTTTTTGTTGCGCGGGGAACATTCACTTCGCCATAGACAACAGGAGGAACGTACTTGTCATTAGCCTCAAGCAGTTGAACATTGCCAATCCCTTTTGCATTCATCATCCTGGCAAGAAAGTCAGCATTCTTGTGGATGTTTGGCGTGTCAGTAGCAACGTTCGGGATTTGCAGGAAAGAAACGAAGTCGCTATAGATCGAAGGTTCGTTCTTTGCTGTGAAAGAACGAACCTTATCTAAATTATCATTTTGTGCAATTAGATTATGAGTAAAAAGTAAAGAAAGAGCAAGGGAAAGAACTCTCATGCTTTTTATTTACCCGAAACTACAGAGACTTAATAATAGCCTGAAAACAAATTTGAATTGGCCTTTTCTGCAGCCTCTATTGGTGCATAATTAGAGAGAATGTCTGCTTTATTCTTCTTTACACACACGTCGTGTTCGAAGTGAACCGAGGGCTTTCCATCCTTGGTACGAACGGTCCATCCATCGTCATCAGTGTAAACATCTTTTCTTCCAAGGTTTATCATTGGTTCAATAGCAATGACCAGCCCTTCTTTTATTACGGGTCCCGAACCTCGCTTGCCATAGTTAGGTACCTGCGGATCTTCGTGCATACTCTTACCAAGACCATGACCGACGAGTTCACGCACCACTCCGTAACCGTGCTTCTTTTCCGTATGTTCCTGGATGGCGAAAGAGATATCGCCGATCCTGTTGCCGGCAACTGCTTTTTCTATACCCTTGAACAGAGATTCCTTGGTTATCTTCACCAGTTGAACCACCTCCGGCTTTGCCTGGCCGATAATAAAGGTGTAGGCATGATCACCGTGAAAGCCGTTCTTATAAGCCCCGACATCAATAGACACGATATCGCCTTCCTTTAGCTCATATTTACCCGGGAAACCGTGCACCACGACATCATTCACCGATATACAAGAGTTGAATGGATAACCATGAAAGTTGAGAAAGGAAGGCACGGCATTATTATCTTTTAGGTATTCGCCTATGAAAACATCAAGGGATACCGTCGTAAGGCCCGCCTTTAAGATCTTCGCCACTTCCGAAAGCGTCTTGCTTACCAGCAAAGCACTTTCCCTCATCAATTCTATTTCCTGTTCGTTCTTATAATGAATCATATCAATCCTTAAAAAAAAGACCCGGTAAGAAGCTCTCACCAGGTCTTCTAAATATTTTAAGCCTATTCTAGTAAGATGCTTGTGTTACTGTTCTGCCCTGTATACGCCCGCTCTTCATAAGACCGTCGTACTGGCGCATAAGCAATTGTGTTTCGATCTGTTGCAAGGTATCTAAAATAACACCCACCATGATCAACAACGAAGTACCACCAAAGAAGGTAGAGAAATTCGTAGATACACCCAACAGTTTCGCTATACCCGGAAGGATACCAACCACGGCGAGCAAAATAGCGCCTGGTAAAGTTACCTTGTCCATGATACTACCAATATAATCGGTAGTAGGCTGGCCAGGTTTTACACCGGGAATGAAACCATTGTTCTGCTTAAGGTTATCGGCAATTTGCTTCGGGTTAAAGATCAGGGCTGTGTAGAGGAAGGTAAATCCAATAACAACCACCGAATAAATAGCCATGTACCAACCATTAGCGTGGTCAGTGAATATTCTCTGAATACCCTGTCCTGTTTCGCCTTGTCCCCACTTGGTAAGGTTGAACAAAGTAGGCAGGAACATGATAGCCTGGGCAAAGATGATCGGCATTACACCCGCACTGTTCACCTTGATAGGAAGGAACTGGCGTGCGCCACCAAACTGCCTGTTGCCGACAATTTGCTTAGCGTAGTTCACAGGTATTTTCCTCGTACCCTGCACCAGCATGATACATCCCATAATAATAGCAATCAGAACCGCGATCTCAATAATGAAGATCAGGATCGTACCGGAACGGCTTGACTTCAAGGTCAACTCCTGGAAGAATGCGTTTGGCAGACGACCAAGGATACCGATCATGATGATCAAAGAAGTACCATTACCTAAACCCTTGTCAGTGATCTTTTCACCCATCCACATCACGAAGAGGGTACCTGCAGTCAGGATGACTACAGTAGACAACCAGAAGTAGTTATAATAAGCAGGAACTACACCACCGAAGCCTTCAAGATATTTCACGTAAGCAGAAGCCTGTACAGCGGTTACCGCAACTGTGAGGTAACGGGTCCACTGGTTGATCTTCTTACGCCCGCTTTCACCTTCTTTCTGCATCTTTTGGAACTGGGGAACCAGCACCGTCATCAACTGGATGAAGATAGAGGCGGAAATATAGGGCATGATACCCAGCGCGAAAATAGAAGCCTGTGAGAAGGCGCCGCCGGCGAAGGTGTCAATCAAACCAAGGATACCATTGTTTGACTTTGACATATTCTGCGTCAGGGCAGTCGGATCGATACCGGGCAGTACAATGTGCGTACCCACACGGTATATAAAGATCAGGAGCAATGTGAACAGGATCTTGCTGCGCAACTCTTCGATGCTCCAGATATTTTTTAAAGTTTGAAAAAGTTTCTTCACAGAAAAAGTTTAACTGCTGATAACAAACAAAAGACGCACGTAATGCGCCTTGCAATTTACTGAAAATTACTTCACTATTTCAACTGAACCGCCCGCAGATTCGATAGCTCCCTTTGCTTTTTCGCTGACAGCGTTCACTTTGAAGGTGACTTTGGTTTTCAGCTCACCATTGCCGAGCACTTTTACTCTGTCTGTTTGGTTAATCAACCCGTTTGTGTAGAGGTTCTCAAGTGAGAATTCTGTGATACCGTACTTCTCAACCAACTGATCAATTTGACCAAGGTTGAATACTTTATACTCAATACGGTCGGGGTTCTTGAAACCACGTTTTGGAACACGACGTTGGATTGGCATCTGGCCACCCTCGTGAGCTCTCTTCCTTTTGTAACCCGCGCGGCTTTGACCACCTTTGTTACCTTTTGTGGAAGTGCCACCATGACCGGAAGCTTCACCACGACCTAATCTTTTTTCTTTGTGAACGGCGCCTTTTGCAGGACGTAGATTGTGTAGATTCATTTTGTTTGATTTTTACTTACGGGGTTTATCTCCCCTCGCTTTTAATAATGTGTCAATGTTGAAGATGTAACGATGTGCCCATTATTGCCACATTGGATTATCGGCATATTATCACATTAAGCCAACTCTTCCACGCTTACCATGTGTTCCACCTTGCGAACCATGCCAAGGATTTGCGGAGTAGCTTCAACTTCTTTAGTAGCATTCAACTTGTTCAAACCGAGAGCCTCAAGAGTCTTCTTCTGGCGCTCAGGTCTGTCAATTGGGCTTTTTACTAACGTGATCTTTATCTTTTTCATGTCAATAAGGTTGAAGGCGTAAGGTGTATGGTATAAGGCCTTAGACCTTAAACCTTTTACCTTTCACCTGGATTTATCCATTAAATACTTTCTTCAGACCAATTCTCCTCGTCTTAGAGATAGAGATTGGTTCGCGCAACAGAGCCAGGGCTTTGAAAGTTGCCTTTACCACGTTATGAGGATTAGCAGAGCCAAGAGATTTTGACAGCACATCGGTTACACCGGCAGCTTCCAAAACAGCACGCATAGAACCTCCGGCAATTACACCGGTACCATGTGCGGCTGGTTTGATCAAAACCTTAGCGGCGCCTTCCTTAGCCCATTGGTCGTGGGGAACAGTACCATGCATAACCGGAACTTTGATCAGGTTCTTCTTTGCATCCTCTATTCCTTTGGTAATCGCTTCCTGCACTTCTTTTGCCTTACCAAGGCCATGACCAACCACACCATTTTGATTACCAACAACCACTAACGCAGAGAAAGAGAACGTACGACCACCTTTGGTAGTTTTTACCACACGGTTGATAGCAACTACCTTTTCTTTTAATTCGAGGTCGCCTGCTTTTACTCTGTTTAAAATTGCTTTTGCCATTTTATATTACTTAGTAATTTTCGAATGAATTATGAATAATTAGTAATGAGTTCGTGTTATTCGCAAGGCACTCATCATTCATTACTCATTATTGATTATTTAGAATATTAACCCGCCTTCTCTTGCACCGTCAGCAACTGCTTTCACCCGTCCGTGGTAAAGATTACCACCACGATCGAAGATCACCCCTTCAATTCCTAACTCCTTCGCTTTGCGTGCAATGGACTGGCCCACCAGTTTGCTCTTCTCTGTCTTGTTACCTGCCTGGGCAACGATATCTTTCTCTCTTGAAGAAGCGGCAGCAAGCGTAACCCCTGCATCATCATTGATCAATTGAGCATAGATCTCTTTATTGCTACGAAAAACAGAAAGACGTGGCTTTTGGGCTGTACCCTTTACTTTCGCACGAATGCGATAGCGGATATTTTGTCTCCTTGATAATTTTGCGGCTGTTCTCATTTTTTATTTTTTAGTCCCACGATTCTGCCGTGAGAATTGTTACCTGGGATTTGAGGTTTGACATTGAAGCCACTATCTCGAATCTCAAATTGGAAATTTCAAATTTTATTTACCTGCAGCTTTACCAGCTTTCTTACGTACGATTTCACCAACATAGCGAACACCCTTTCCTTTGTAAGGCTCTGGCTTACGCAGTCCGCGAAGCTTGGCAGCAACCTGTCCTAACAACTGGCGATCGATACCTTCGATAGTGATCGTTGGGTTCTGACCTTTCAACTGCTCAGTGGCAACCTTCAGTTCTTTAGGAACTTCGAAGATGATGTTGTGAGAATAACCCAAAGCAAGGTCTAACACATTACCCTGGTTAGCTGCTTTGAAACCCACACCGATCAACTCGAGTTTCTTTGTATATCCTTCAGTAACACCCTTCACCATGTTGGCGATCAGGGCTCTTGACAAGCCATGAAGTGCACGGTGACGAATTTGATCAGTAGGACGAGCAATGTTAACGTGGCCATCCTTCACCTCTACCGTAATATCACGGTCGATGTTTTCTTTCAATTCACCTTTTGGACCCTTTACAGTAACAAGGTTATTGTTCACTGAGACGGTTACGCCATTTGGAACTGTAATTGGTGCTCTTCCTATACGAGACATGTTTAAAAAGTTTTGAGTTTAGTATTTTGAGTTTCGAGTTTCTAACCGGTCAGCCTATCGTATTGTCGGCTTAATGTATCAGAAACTTAATTAGCTAATTGGCTGATTAGCTAATGTGCTAATTAGTAAACGTAACAAAGAACTTCACCACCCACGTTCTGGGCCTTTGCTTCTTTGTCGGTCAATACACCTTTAGATGTAGAGACGATAGCAACGCCAAGACCATTCTTCACACGACGGAAGTCGGCAGGCTTAGCGTAAGTACGCAGACCTGGACGGCTTACCCTTTCAAGCGACTGGATAGCAGGTTGTTTGGTTTGAGGATCATATTTCAAGGCGATCTTGATCAGGCCTTGCTTGTTATCATCTTCAAACTTGTATTTCAGAATATAACCTTGATTGTAAAGAATCTCAGTCATGCGTTTCTTCAAATTAGAAGCAGGGATCTCAACGATTCTGTGACCTGCCATTTGCGCATTACGAATTCTAGTCAGGAAATCTGCAATAGGATCTGTTACCATATTTTGTCCTCCTACATCCCGCCGGGGCGAGACAATTGGAATTTAAGTTTTAAGTTTTACGTTGTAGGTTTTAAGTTTAGTCGGCAGTGATTTACTTATCACTTATGACTTACGACTTATAACCTCTTACCAAGATGCTTTTTTCAATCCAGGAATTTTACCATCCAAAGCCATATCACGAAGGGCGATCCTCGAGATGCCGAAGTAACGGCTGTAACCTCTTGG
This sequence comes from Flavisolibacter sp., assembly GCA_036518315.1. Lineage (GTDB taxonomy): Bacteria > Bacteroidota > Bacteroidia > Chitinophagales > Chitinophagaceae > Flavisolibacter. The sequence goes on from DATDNL010000170.1 coordinate 7,804, forward strand.
ACGACCAGTCAACTGGCAACGGTTTTTCAAACGAACTTTAGAAGAGTTCTTCGGAAGTTCATCCAAAGCCTTCCAGTCGCCGGCCGCTTTCAATGCTGCTCTTTTCTCAGCATACTGAGCCACCATTCTTTCCCTTTTACGTTGCCTGGCTTTTACTGATTCTTTAGCCATATTTATTGTTTAATTTAACGATTTGACAATTCGACAATGTGACAATGAATTCTCAATCACATTTATCTTCCTTATCTGTTACAATTGTTATTTAAAGATCTCTATTGGCACATTGGCATATTGCCGAATTGCCACATTATTTCTTGATGTTCTTGAAAGGCATCCCGAGTTCTTTCAACAGCTCGTAAGCCTCTTCATCCGTCTGAGCCGTCGTCACGAAAGTGATGTCCATACCTGTGATACGGTTCACTTTGTCGATGTCGATCTCAGGGAAAATGATCTGCTCAGTAACACCCATTGTGTAGTTACCACGACCGTCAAAAGACTTTTCATTAACGCCTTTGAAGTCACGCACACGCGGAAGAGCTACTGCAATCAACCTGTCTAAAAATTCATACATCTTGTCTCCACGAAGCGTAACCCTTGTACCGATCGGCATGTTCTTACGCAACTTGAAGTTGGAGATATCTTTCTTAGAATAAGTAGCGATCGCTTTTTGACCACTGATAGTTGTCAGCTCGTCAACAGCAACGTCAATCAATTTCTTGTCGTTAACCGCACCATTAACACCACGGTTGATGGCGATCTTCTCCAGGCGGGGAACCTGCATAACAGATTTGTAGCTGAAACGCTTCTGCAGGGCAGGAATCACTTCCGCTTTGTATTTATTCTTTAATCGTGGAGTGTAAGTTGTCGTTGCCATTAGATGATTCCTCCAGATTTTTTAGATACACGAACTTTTTTGTCTTCACGATGCTCTCTCTTCACCTTGGTGCCTTGTTTACCATCCCACAGCATCACGTTTGAAATGTGAATAGGAGCTTCTTTTTTTACAATACCACCTTTGGTATTCTGAGCAGAAGGCTTAGTGTGTTTGGTGATAATGTTAACACCTTCCACCAAAATCTTTCCTTCGTCAACCAGTACCTGCTTTACCAGGCGAGGCTTCTTCGGATCCTTGTCATCACCAGCGATAACAACCACCTGGTCGCCCTTCCTGATATTATACTTTGGTTTGAATCTTGTCTTCATTTTTATTTTTCTATTTTAATTCCTGATACTGCCAGGAATAGTTTACTTGTTTAAAGAACCTCAGGCGCCAATGAGATAATCTTCATGTAGCCTTTATCGCGAAGTTCACGGGCAACAGGTCCGAAAATACGGGTGCCCCTTGGCTCGTCCGCTGCATTGAGGATCACTACGGCATTGTCATCAAAGCGGATGTAAGAGCCATCTTTACGACGCAACTTGTTTGTTGTGCGAACGATAACTGCTTTTGCAACAGTACCTTTCTTGATACCACCGGCAGGGATCGCATCTTTTACAGTAACTACGATCTTATCTCCAACCTTTGCATAACGCTGACCACTGTTACCCAACACACGGATACAAAGCACTTCTTTAGCACCACTGTTGTCCGCTACATTCAAACGGGATTCTTGC
>DATDNL010000171.1:0-2940 GCA_036518315.1 Flavisolibacter sp.
GAGTGCTTACCGTTTCAGAAGGAACTAAGGCACACAAGCTCGTTCAACAGGTAATGTATGAATAATGGCAAGGAGCAAATGCAGGTTGAATTCAATGGAAAGGCAACCTCTGTGTTCTTCAGCATTTACCGCGGATTTGAAACCGCTGTGGCTAACGTTAGTCGCAGAAGGGACGAGTATAAATTTCAGCAATTGAAAAAGCAATATGCTACAACAATGGAGCATGAGTTGCAGGAGATTGCCAGGGAACTATTAGTAAAGCACAAGAATGAAAAACAGCTCAGCGAAATGGACCAGATGTTTAAGCAGTTTATCAAAGACTACATGCACCGCTTCATCCAGAAGGTGAACGATCTTTGAGCGCCGAGGCTATTCTGCAAATATTGCGATCCAGCTGTTATCAAAATCATTCATATTTGCTGTAAGTTTGAACACTATAAAATTGTAGCTTGAATTCTCTTATGAAGCGTTCAGTTATTACGGGATCAGGAGCAAACATACCTTCTCAAGTTGTTAAGAATACAGACTTTATAGAGGAACAGTTTTACGCAGAGGACGGACAGCCTATCACCACTTCTCCCCAGGTTATTATCGACAAATTTGTCAAGATCACCGGTATCGAGGAAAGGCGTTATGCGCCACCACAACAGAATTCGTCTGACCTTGCCTCTTCGGCGGCGGCGATGGCTATTGAGGATAGCGGTGTTGATCCGGAAACTTTAGACCTTATCGTGGTCGCACACAATTATGGTGATGTATCCTACGATAGTGTACAGGTAGATACAGTGCCCTCTTTAGCGGCACGGGTAAAGCATCGCCTTGGAATTAAAAATCCTGCTTGCATTGCATTCGATGTGCTTTTTGGTTGCCCCGGATGGATCATGGCCATGATGCAGGTGGATGCTTTTTTTAAGGCAGGCATGGCAAAAAAAGCCTTGGTCATCGGTACGGAGACATTGTCCAGGGTGATTGACCGCCATGACAGGGACAGTATGATCTTCAGCGATGGAGCAGGTGCCGTGGTGGTTGAATTTAAAGAAAGTGAAGGCGGACTTCTCTCCTCTGGAGCACTTACCCATACCGGTGAAGAAACCGGCTTTTTGTATATGGGCGAATCGAGCTATTCGTCTTACCTGCCTGGAATGAAGTTCATTAAAATGAAGGGTAGGAAGGTGTATGAATATGCATTGAAGTATGTTCCGCAGGCCATGAAGGACTGCTTCGATAAAACAGGAATGGATATCTCGGAACTAAAAAAGATCTTCATCCACCAGGCCAATGAAAAGATGGACGAGGCGATCGTCTCGGCATTCTATAAACTATATGACAAGCCTGTACCGCCGGACATTATGCCCATGTGTATACAATATCTTGGTAACAGCTCTGTAGCCACCATCCCGACTTTGTTTGATATCATCAGGAAGGATAAGGATCCCGGCCATAAACTGGAGGCAGGAGACGTGATCCTGTTCGCTTCTGTCGGTGCGGGAATGAGCATCAATGCCGTTTGTTACCGGTACGTCTAAACTTCAGACTTTATCTTCCAGGACAGGCGAATTCTGATTAACAAGAGTGCTATCCTGTTGTACAGGCACCGATTGCCCGTTCAGGAGAAACTCAAACAGGTTCATTTCTGTCGGTAGCCCTAACTTCTTACGCAAACGATAGCGACCTATCTCTACGCCCCTTATCGAAATGTTCATGAGTTGCGCAATCTCTTTGCTGGAAAGATTCATTCGCACATAAGCGCAAAGCTTCAATTCATTAGCAGTGAGACCGGGGTAGCGGTTCTTTAGAACAACGAGGAAGTCGGTATGAACCTTGTCGAAGTGATGGGCAAACTGTTCCCAGTTATCATCCATCTTGCTGTCCTCGCCTAATAGTTTCAAGAGCTTTTTAAATTGATTGGATATTTGTTCGTTGTCGATTTTTTTGAGTAGCGTATTCAGGTCATCACGGATCTTACCCAGCATCTCTTTTTTCTGAACCAGGTGCATGGCCGAGTTGGCAAGTTCTGAATTCTTATGCCCGATCTCGGACTCTAACTTCTCATTTCTCAGTTTAACGATCTCCTTTTCATTCTTCTCTAGCTCTAACTGGTGCATATACTGGAGCTGCCTTTGTTGCTCTTCATATTCTTCTTTCTGCTGCAGGAGCTTTTTTCGGTGACGGAGGTTGAGGTAGTAAACAAAGCCGACAAGGATGAGGGTGTAAACCAAATAGGCCCACATCGTTTGGTACCACGGTGGTAATATCGTAAAAGAATAAGCGGCTACTACTGACTCGTTCCCAAGGTTGTTTCTTGCTTTTACCTGGAAAACGTATTGACCGGCGGGCAGGTTCGTGTATTCTTTATCAGGGCGGGAAGACCAACTTGACCATGCTTTGTCGAAACCCTTTAAAAAGTAGCTGTATTCAATATTCGATTGCTGACCAAAGAGCGTTGCAGAATATTCAAAGTGCAGGGAGTTCATGCCATAGGGCATGTGGATGTCGGCCTGTGGTAAAAAACCACCGTATAGAAGACTGTCTACTTTTCCTATGGATTTAACCAGGCGTATTTGGGTTTCGAGTACCGTCTTATTTTGTTTGTATTTACCGAAGTCGACATGGTAAAAACCCTTTTCGCCACCAATTATAATATTATGTTCATCGAAAGGAAATACGTTCTCGAAGCCACTGACCAGTTTGTTATTGAGCTCGGGGAAGTAAATGGTCCTTGGCTTCGCAGCGGAGAAGTCCACGACCCCTAATTCCTTTTGACGAACGAACCAGATGTTGCCCGAGGGATCTTCCCGGAGGTACCTGATATTCTTTTCATCCAGCACATTTTTGAAAAAGGCGGAGGGTTCAAAAAGGTCTTTCTGCTCGTTGTATTCGTATAGCCCTTTCTCTGTGGCCGCCACGATACGATTCTTTATTTTAAATATGTAGTTGTTG
>DATDNL010000172.1:0-2606 GCA_036518315.1 Flavisolibacter sp.
TTAAATCTCTGCGAAGTTAAGTGTACGTACATTTGAACGATGCGGAAAAGTTTCCTCTATCTTTTTTTGCTGCTAACCGTTTATGGCTATTCGCAGGATTCTGCGAACGGTCTAAAGGACCCTGCCGCCGAAAAATACAAATTGGAACGCCCTTCCCCCGATAGTGAGATCGTAAAGGCTTTGAGAGCTAAAGCCATCAAGACCACTGCACCCAATTATTCATCACGTAAATGGATGGTTGGAATTGGAACCGCTGCCGTCTATGGCACTTCGTTTATCTACTTAAACGAAGCCTGGTATAAAGGCTATCCGCGCTCTTCCTTTCATACTTTTAATGATTTTGGTGAATGGATGCAGATGGATAAGATCGGCCATGCCTGGAGTGCCTACACCACGGGCAGGCTAACCTATGGTTTATGGCGATGGACCGGGATGAATCAGCACCAGTCTTTGCTGCTGGGACCCGGAACGAGCCTGTTGTACATGTTGTCAATAGAATATCTCGACGGTCACTCAGCCGAATGGGGATGGAGCTGGGGCGACGCCGGAGCCGACTTAACCGGCACTTTGCTTTTTAGCGCACAGGAACTTGGATGGAAACAACAGAAGATCCAATTAAAGTTTTCCTCACACCGTGCGGAATACGATCCAACATTAATAAACAGGGCCAATGACTTGTTTGGTAAAAGTATTTACGAAAGAACCCTGAAAGACTACAATGCCCAGACTTATTGGCTGAGTTTCAATATCAATTCCTTCCTCAAAAAGAATGGTTTCCCGAACTGGCTGAATTTTGCTGTAGGCTATGGGGCTGAAGGGATGCTGGGAGGTTATGAAAATCTCGCCCATAATAAGAATGGCGATATTACTTTCGACCGGAGAGACATTCCCCGCTATCGCCAGTTTTACATCGCACCGGATATTGATCTCACGAAAATAAAGACCAATAATAAACTTCTCAAGACGGTATTGTTTACCTTGAACTCATTCAAGTTCCCGCTTCCGGCACTCGAATTTTCCCAGGGAAAAGTAAAGGCTCATGGTATAGCCTTTTAATAAAGCCAGGCACCTATAATTTCGGCGCCGTTTGTTTCAACGGCAATATGTTCCTGCAAAGTGGTGGTAACAGAGAGCCCCGTATAATCATTCTGTATCGGGAATAGTTTGTGACTCCTTTCTACAAGAACAAAGGTTTGAATCTTTTTAGGTGTGGCATTTAAAAATGCCTTCATGGCATACAGGATGATCCTGCCGGTATTGGCGACGTCGTCGACAACCAGGATTGACTTATTATTCAGGTCGATTGAATCTTTGAGCGAAACCTCTAAGGGATTCTTTTTATTCAATTGGATAGTCGTCATGTGGATCGTAAAGTCATGGATCTTTTTTAGTTCCTGCGCCAGGTTGCTCGCGACAACTTCACCGTTACCGTTAACAGCGGCAATTATCAATTCTTTTTCATCGAGGTTCTGCTCTACCACTTCCAGTGCCATGCGTTTCATCTTCTGAGCAATGGCTCGTTGATCGAGTATGCAATTCTTTGTTTGTACTGTTTCCATATCTCCTATTTTTACAGGGCTTAAATTAGTATTATGCAGTTGGTGCAACAAATTTTGTTTATTCTACTAACGATCGCTGCTATCTGGATTTTCGTGCGCAAGGTACGGTTCATCAGCAGGAATATTAGTTTGGGCCGCGATGAGGAACTGGAGCCCGATCCGGCTCGCTGGAAAAACGTGTTGTTAATGGCTTTCGGTCAGAAGCGGATGTTTGACAAGCCACTGGTAGCACTCCTGCACCTGGCAGTGTATGCAGGCTTCATCATCATCAACATTGAAATACTCGAAATTGTTCTCGATGGACTTTTCGGTACCCATCGCTTGTTTGCACCTTACCTCGGTAATGTTTACACTTTCGTAATAGACTTCTTCGAGGTTCTCGCATTTCTTGTGCTCGCTGCCTGTGTCGTCTTTTTAGTTCGTAGAAATATTGTTAGGGTAAAGCGGCTGAATATGAAGGAACTCAACGGCTGGCCGAGGAGTGATGCCAACTATATTCTCGTATTCGAGATTGTGCTGATGACCCTTTTCCTCACAATGAATTCGGCGGACAGGGCCCTGCAATTACAGGAATATGGCCACTACCACAATGTCGGACCGTTTTTCCTTTCTTCATTAGTTGCCCCGATGTTTCAAAACTTCAGTAGTCAAACCCTGGTAGCGATCGAGCGCGGCGCCTGGTGGCTTCATATTGCCGGCGTATTTGTATTCCTGAACTACCTCCCCTATTCCAAGCATCTTCATATTATTCTCGCGTTCCCGAACACCTACTATGCAAGGCTACAGCCGCAGGCTCAAATGACGAATATGCCCGAAATACAGCGCGAAGTCTTGTATGCTATGCAACCGGAGACTGTACCAACGGGCGGAGGACAGGACGAGCATAAACGATTTGGTGCTAAAGATGTGGGCGATCTAAGCTGGAAGAATCTTTTAGATGCCTATACCTGTACAGAATGTGGTCGGTGCACAGCTGCCTGTCCTGCCAATCAAACAGGCAAGCTGCTTTCTCCAAGAAAGATCATGATGGATACAAGAGACCGGATG
>DATDNL010000173.1:0-6030 GCA_036518315.1 Flavisolibacter sp.
ATACATCTGGCTGTTGTCGGAAAGGCTCGTCAGCAATTGCCCCTCATCGACAAGGCTTCCTAACTTCAACGGAAGGCGGTCAATGGTTCCGTCGAAAGGTGCTCTTATTTCAGTAAACGATAAATGCAGTTTGGCAAGCGACACTTCAGCCCTTGCCTGGTCCAGTTTTGCCTTAGCCATCGCTAACTCGTTCTTTGACACGACGTTTTTATCAGCCAGCGTCTGTGTATTCTGCAATTCTATTTCCGCCGCCTTGGCTTCTGCATCTGCCTTCAAGACTTCGGCTTCGTAGATCTTGGGCATGATCCGGAAAAGAATCTGGCCAGCGTGTACATATTGCCCTTCATCCACATAAACGTTTTGCAGGTAGCCTTTTTCCTGGGCTCTTATTTCTATGTTTCTTACCGATTTTATCTGCGAAACATAATCCTTGGTAAGCGAGGTGTCAAGACGTACGGGGGTGGTCACTTTGTAAGTACTCACCTCTTCCTTTTCCTTTTTCTCTGAAGTGCAGCTAGCAAAGGAGATCAAGGCTGCCAGGCCATATAGAATCACATTTCTTTTCATAACATTGGGGTATTATTGGAGTATTGGAAACATTGTTGTTGCAAAGAGTCGGGTCGCTCTTTAAAAACGGCGTAAACATAGTAGCTCTAATTGTTTATAATTGGCTATTAACCAGAAATTTAAACGGAGGGAATCGAGAGCGGAAAAACCCGGCACTTTTTGTGAAGAAAACCTTAATCTTTGGCGCTTTTTCTTTGAACAGCGGAGATTAATTATTACTACTTTATTACTGAAATTGCAGGTAAAGCAGCGAGACGTTCACCTGTTAAAACAGCTTATTTCAATAGTCAAGTCTCACCCTGACGAGGTGATTAGCGTTCTGAGGCTGTAAATTGGAGTAAAAATAGTTCTTGATATCCCGCAACCGAACCTCTTTGTCATCATACTGTATGGTTAAGATGGCATTTGTCTCGTCCCAATATGCCGACTTAATACCGTCCCTCATTTGGATGGCAATTACACTTCTTTTTACCATGACCGGGTTTCCCAAAATGTGTAGGGTATCGACTGTGTAATTTGGAAAGTCTCTCAACAGGGACTTGTAATCCTGGGCATTTGAAATTCCTATTGAAAGAATAAGAACGAGCGTAGTACAAACAAGCGTTTTCACTGTAAAGCGATTTAGAGTTTGGGTCAATCCGGTTGTCGTGGGGTGCTCCCCTGGAGAAAAGACCCCCTCGACCATCCATTCTCGCCTTAATAAAGCTAGAAACCGGAATACTGGGGAAATATGATGCTACTCTTGTTCTGTCTTGATTGCTGTCAGCTTTTACGGTTTCCCCTCCTTAGCCGTCTAAAACAAAAACCCGCCGGATATTGCGGAGGCTGTAAAAAAGGATGATAAAGAGTTTTTCAATGACAACGGTATTTGCTGAGATGTCTGTCACCGACTACACCTCTGACTGAATGGACCTGCCATCAAGATCATTCAACACGTTAGGGAATTTGGGTATGAAAGCCGCGAATCGACGATTAAATGTTCGCATACACTACCAACTATCGATCATTGCAGGACTAAGGCAGGGACGTAAAGTAGCAGTGAATATTACCAGTAAGGCTCAATATCCTAAAACAACAAGGAATTCCTGGTCTCATTAACAAACCGTTCCCGGTTTGCACAACGACATTCTTTGTGCAGGTCTATTTTAGTATACTGCTTTCACTTTTTTCCTTTAAGGCAGTCGCCAGTTCTGTAAGTTCACAGGAAATATCAGGCTCGGGAGACAAAGGATAGAGCAGCTGCCTGTTTCGCCTTATGAAAGCTGTCTTCATACCTACGTTTTTAGCACCTGCAATGTCCCACCCGTGAGAAGTTATCATGAGCATCTCGGCAGGAGCGACATCAAGCTTTTGTGCAGCCCATTCGTACACCGTTCTATCAGGCTTATATTTTTTCACTGACTCGGCACTCAACGCTTTTTCAAAGTATGATATGAGGCCAGTGGTTTCCATTCTGTCGCAGAAAATTTTCTCCGGCGCATTGGTTAAGGCGGTGATACGATAGCCGGCGTCGTTCAGCTCTGAAAGACAGGCCTGCACTTCTTCATGGACGGGTAACTGTTTCAGGCGCTCAATTATGTCATTGGCTTCCACCTCGCTGATGGTGCGCCCGAGGTGTCGCCCAATCATTTGGAGGGTGACCCTGGCAATGGAAATAAAATCATGGTAAGTATCGAGGGAATTATTTGCAAAACAGTACTGCATAAAAGTCTCGAACCACAGAACATATCCTCTTTTACTATCAGTAATCAAATTGATTCTCCGTTCCAACTCGCTCATGTCGAGAAGCGTTCCGTAGACATCAAAAACCAATACTTGCGGCCTCGACCATTCGTTTGACTCTTCCATTAAGCTTTTTTTTACAAAGTTCAGCAACTATTGCAGAAATCATGCAATAGCTTTCCCTGAAACTTACCAGCGGCCTGGAGCCGGCCTTTGAACCTTGTCGGGCTGGCATTAAGCTCGGCTGCAGCCATCTTGCCTGACGTTTCGGGATGTCTTTTGGTTTAAATCGCAGTAGATTGAAATCTACAGCCGCCATTACGTCAATTATTGGCAAAGTTCCAGTTTTGATAGGGTGAATACTCATTGGGCTCTTTGTCACGGCATTAGGCAGAACACCGTGGGCCGTGCCTTATTTAAAGAGTCAGATGTCCTGTAGTTGCTCCGTATATGCTCCGCATATGTCCCGCCCCATTAATAGTGCGGGACATATCCGGGACATATGCGGGACATATACGGGACATCCTACCCTGTACCATAACTTTCCCGTTTCTTCGGGTACGAACTTTTATTCACCTCCGATACCGGGCCGCAGTCTGTGCTCGCGCCTTCTACCCCTCTCTTCTTGCGATCCCAGGCAGGCCACTCTTCCTGCTATTACAATTCTGATTGCCTGCCGCCACCGAACGGATGGACATAGGGACTAGCGCTTTTTCACCGTACTCATATTTTTCCAACCAACCGCTTTTGCTCTTAGCTTGCTCAAAACTCATCACTCATTACTCATTATCCACATTCAGTCTTCCTCTCCTTACGAGTCAACGCTTCTTACCCTCGAATGATAAGCATCAGCATCTACTTTGATTGAACTCAGTACTAATTGCTTTATAAATTTCTTCCTTTGCTAAAACTCTCATATGCCGGGGTGGTTCGGCAATTGGTTCCAGGCTGAAAATCGATCATGCTATTTCATCCAACTCACTTACTGCTTAACCAATCGATGTTTAAACTTTTTTGGAAAGGTAACCCAGGATGCATATGAAGTTGAATTATTAAACAGCAAACGTTGACTATGCAAACCTCCAGGGATTACGCAACCAGCTCCGCAACTACCATTGGATCGTTGAAATTGAGTTGCTTTTCGCTTTTGCAGAACGAGATGATCCCTCCGCGTTACACCGCAGATGGCATCAATATCAATCCGTGCATCTACATCGAAGATCTTCCAGAGGAAGCACAGAGCCTGGCTGTTATTGTAGAGGATCCTGATGTGCCACATGATAGTTTTTGTCATTGGGTCGCATGGAACATACCCATTGGTAATCACATCAAGGAAAAAGAAAATCGTGGTATCTATGGTATCAACGATTTCGGGAATCATTGCTACAATGGCCCTCACCCGTTTTCTATTGTACATCGCTATTTCTTTAGAGTGTATGCGCTCGATTGTGAGCTTAACATCCCCATAAGTTCAACCAAGGCGGAATTGAAAACGGCCATGAAAGGACATGTTGTGGCTGCAGGCACTTTGGTGGGCAAGTACAAAAGAAAGGAGATTTTGCAAAGAAGTAACCTGTCTGCTAAGATCAGCCAGATCCGCACGGAAGAATGGAAAACTCTTTTGAACGAAAAAGGAACGTGTGTTTCATTGGTACTTCCTTTGCACAATCTTTCGCAGGACCAGGTTACAGACAGGTTTTTTCTCCAAAAGGCGATCAAACAAGTCTGCACGCAAATATCGAAAGAATGCGATGGGAACAACCAGATGATTAACAACCTCCACAAGTTACAGGAGGAGATCGCAATTCATCCGTCTGATAAAGGCATTGGCATATACGTTTCCAATGAAATGAGCTTATACACGGGCTTTCCCTTCGAGGTGACCGAAAAGATCATTATCAATGGCCGATTCCACTTAAAGGATCTTTTAGTGAAAGAACAGTATTCCTCTCATTACCATCTTTTGTATATAGACGACAAGGAAATTAGATTATATAGTGGAAAGCTTAACCAACTAAGCGAGGTGAAAAATAAGAATCTGCCGATGTTCTTCGAGGAGGAATTGGAAGACCAGGGCTTAATCAACAGCTTCTTTGCCAGAAACAGTTATACCAGGAGTTTTGATAAAACAATGAATGAGATGGTAAAGCTCCGTCACCAGAATCTCATTCATAGAGCCGATGGTCTACTCCACCCTTATCTTGAAAATTCAGAAGCCCTCATTCTTTGTGGCACCCGCAAATACCTATCGGAGTTTATGAACAACACGAAGCATGCCGACAAGGTGATCAGTATTCATTATGGGAATTACAATCGTTTCACAGAACTGGACTTTAGCGAGATGGTATGGCCTATTGTAAAAACTCACATCGAACAAGAAATGACGAATGAGATTGCAGACTATGATCTGAAGATGGCAGAAGGGACAACTGAAGAAGGCATCAACCGGGTGTGGGATGCTATTCTTTCCGACCGTGGTCAAACGTTACTCCTGGAGAAGAACTTCGAGATTGAAGGTTATTTTGATGAACAGGAACCGACAAGACTTTACCTGCATCCACCTCAAAAAACACATACTGTTTTACCAGATGCCGTTGACGAGATCATTAAGATAGCATTGAATAAAGACGTAAAGATTGTCTTTGTAGAGGATGGAATGCTCAACCGGCATATGCGGATTGCTCTTGTTACGAAGTTTTAGAGCACATCTAAGAACGAACGTTGGAAGCTGACTCGAAGGATGAAGTTGGGCGTTAGCGCCTACATTCTACCTTTCTAATTTCCGGTGCCTTTCGAAATGTAACCGGTCCCGATTTTGCGGATGACAAGTTTTCCTATCTCCTCCCCGACATCGGCTCCATTTTCAATTGCGTCTCTAAAATGGATACCGCCATACAGGCGACTAATCCTGGCCTCGGCTGCAGCCTGATTAAATGAAGAGAAATCGCGGGACGGCAGGCCTATATAGGTCTCAACGCTGTCCTTAAAAGCAAAATGATCTCCCAAAAATTGAGTAAGTACGAGCGCAGCGGCCGTTGAGATCACACTGTGCCCGCTTGGATATTCTGGAAAAGGGGGAGTCTGCAACAAGGGCTGCCACTTTTCATCAATATACCGGTTAATGACTGTTTCAGGACGCACCCGATTAGTCGAATACTTCACATTCCAGCAAGAAATGAAGGCGTCATGTATTGTGAGCGCAACAACTGTATGAATCAATAGAGTAGTCTTCAGATCAAGATCTGCCTGTTTACAGGCAATGCCAGTAATGCCCATCCAGTGACCGCCCGGAGAGATTTTCTTCAAACCAACACTCATGTGGCCCTCAAACTGAACAGCAAAAGGATTACAGTCCCAGAAGTTAGCAACCAGTTTCTGCTCGTCGGATAATTTTTGAGAGGTGTTAAATACTTCGCTTGCCAGTTTATAAAAAGAGGAAGTCTTGTCTTTGCTGAAAGCTTCCATTTCTTTCGACTTACACTGATTGGCAGAATCCAAAAAGAAAGGCCGAATAGTTCCCCAGTGAGGTTCTACGGCAGCCATGTACTCCGGTGCCGTCGGCTGCCAGTAGGCATCACCCTCCATCGGCTTATAACGACTTAGGGTGCTTAGCTTGAAATAACCATCCGTTTTTGAATATTGAACAATGTAGGCTGCGATTCTTTTCGCAAAGGCAATAGAGGAATCAATTTCTGACTTCTGCAAAAAGGAAAAGGAGTGAATCAATTCAGTTTGCTTTTC
>DATDNL010000174.1:0-2398 GCA_036518315.1 Flavisolibacter sp.
GAACCGGGATTTGGGTAGATTATTTGGATTAAAGGGATTAAAACACTCACAATCGAGTAAAAGTCTTCCGCCAGAAGACTTTTTTTATCACATAGCCACGTAATCAAACAGATATATACTTCACCAAGGACCTTTTTGCAATCGGCAGCAAAGTTTCCTCGATAGGAAAGGTTAAGTCGGTTTCTATACTGTAGACGGCAGGATTAGGAATATCCGTGCGGTTCCTGATCAATTCCGTTTTCAGATTTTCATAGGTGTAGACAATGGTTCGCTGCATGAGTTCCACGTAGTTGGTCTTCATACTGCGAAATTTCTCGTCATGCTTCTCAAAAATGGAAAGGCGATACTGGTAAACATGTGTGGACTTCGAATTGCCGGCACTCAGGAAGAAATAGCCTTCCTGGATATCGATGGGGATGATCCCAATTGGAGTGATGGTGAGATTCTCTTCCACGAACTCATAGATCTCGGTTCCGTTGCTGATGGTGGTTTTCATTTCACCGGCAGAGTAATTAATGATCTCTTCGAGTTCCTGCATCAGTTCATCGTCGGCGATCATTTGTTCGTAGAGCACCTGCAGCTTTTCGATTTGAATACCGGTAAGCTTTTTTGGAAAATGTTCCTGCAGGTATTTCTTATTCTCCCGGAAAGCGACAATATTGTTATAGTGGAAGATGAGGTCCGACAACTGTGGGTACAATTTGTTTTCGTTGAAATACTTATTGATCTGTTGCAGGTAGGCAAGAAGTGTGTACTTCTTCAGCTCAAAATCAATATACCCTTCGGCAAACCATGTTTGTGATAACTGATTCATAGTCTAACAGATTTCTTTTCCTAATTTACTAAATTGACCTTTCAAATCATAGCCTGTTTACCTTTAAACTGTTAATTGTCGAAACCATGTGCAAATCAATCCTGGTCGTACTGCTCTTTTTCCTTTATTCCTGCAAGGCGACTACCTACTACATTGTGCGCCATGCGGAAAAAGAATCGTCTACGACGATGTCTGCCAGTACTATGACAACTGACGTGCCATTGTCAGCCGCTGGTAAGAAAAGGGCGGAGGCTTTGAAAGAGGTGCTTCAAAACGACGATATTAAACACATATTCACCACAAATTATCTACGCACCAGGTCCACCGCCCAGCCTTTAGCGGATGCCATTCATGTTCCTGTTGAACTATACGATCCGAAAGACCCCGGGTTTGTTGACAAGCTGAAGGCAATGAAAGGGAATGTATTGATTGTTGGTCATTCCAATACTGTGGACGACCTGGTGGACGATTTAATGGGCAGCAAGGCAATCGATGGCGATCTTCCTGATTCTGAATACGGCGATTTATTTGTTGTAAAGAAGAAAGGGAACCGCATGCATTTCGAGAAGAGACACTTCGGTCAATAGAGAGAGGAATCTTTAAGAATTTCATTAGAAGTTTCAATTCAACAATTGCAGGAATAAATAAAGCGCTCAACTTTCCAGGTTGAGCGCTTTACAAAATTTTGGAGGCCGGTGAATTACCTTCCCTGGGTCGACGCCAGCCTTGCTAATTTGCATCCTGTCCCTTCTTGAGTTTCTCGATCATGTTTTCTACATTGGTTTTGTTGGGGCCGGGAGGAGACAGGGGTAAGGCCGCCTGGGCATATTTCAATGCGGTCTTATAATCACCAACGGCAGAATAACCGCGTACTAATCCCATTAACGTAGTAAACTGGTTGGGGTTCTTTTTGTAGTTGACCTGGAATACGTCCAGCGCTTCTTTTGCTTTCTTTTGTTGTAGTAGTTGTCTCGCATACGCATGTAACTCCTGCATGGAGCCCATAGGTACTGCCTGTTTCATGATGCTGTCTGCTTCGGCCGGGCGATTCAGTTTGTAAAGAAGAGCGGCTTTTGTGGACAATGTAGTGAAGTTAGGCTGACCGACGAATGGTTCGCTGATCGCCCTGTTTGCCCATTGCAGGCCCTCTTCGAGGTCGACGTTCCTGTTGGCAGTGAACTGCGCGGCCTGCACAAATGATTGCCAACCGGGATTGAAGTTCTTTTCGCTTCTTAGCTCTCTGCGGAAGGACTCCAATTGATTCTTCACGTAATCTACTTCCACCTTAAACGGGATGGACAGTTTTTCCCATTCCAATGCAATAGTGGCACTGTTTTCTGTTTCGTCGGTGAACTCGTATTTCAACCACTCGACACTCTTGTCAAGCGCAACGGGTTTGACTTTCACTCGTAGTGCGTCTTCCTTATCGTCGTAGAAAAAGCTGCCCCAGGAAGTGGAATTTTTGGAGAAGATGAGGGTGCATTCGCCCGGAGCGTAAGCAACAAAGAATCCGTATTTACCGGCGGCCAGGGGTTGTCCTTCGATCTTTACGTCGTCGGAAAACTGAATGGTAGTGTTTTCATT
>DATDNL010000175.1:0-3572 GCA_036518315.1 Flavisolibacter sp.
GAAGATTGAGTTCACTATTGTAAACTCGGAACAAGACGCCTTCCTGTTGGAGAACTCACTCATTAAGCAGTTCCAGCCTCTCTTCAATATCAATCTCAAGGATGATAAGACCTATCCGTATATCGTTATTAAAAATGAGCCTTTCCCAAGGGTTTATCTTACCCGGCAAAAGATTGAAGACGGTTCGCAGTATTTCGGGCCTTACACTTCGGTAGGCAAGGTCCGGGAGCTATTGAATTTCATTAAGCAAACCATTCAGCTTCGCACCTGTCCACTCAATCTAACTGAAAAGAATATCAGCAAGGGTAAGTTCAAGGTCTGTCTCGAATACCATTTGGGTAACTGCAAAGGACCCTGCGAAGCAAAACAAAGCGAAGAAGACTACAATCAAAATATCCAACAGGTAAAGAACCTGCTTAGGGGAAACTTAAGTCCTGTTATCCAGCATTTCAAGAACGAAATGAAAGGCTATGCTTCTAACATGGAGTTTGAGAAAGCAGAATTGGTGCGGAAGAAGATCACTTATCTTGA
This sequence comes from Flavisolibacter sp., assembly GCA_036518315.1. GTDB lineage: Bacteria > Bacteroidota > Bacteroidia > Chitinophagales > Chitinophagaceae > Flavisolibacter. The sequence continues at coordinate 532 of DATDNL010000175.1, forward strand.
AAACTATCAATCGCGTTCTATCGTCATCAACACCACTCTCAGCGAGGTAGACGCTTTTACCATTTTGAAGAATGGTGATATCGCCTACATCAACTATCTCATGGTAGTTAATGGCGCCATCATCCAAACAAAGACCATCAAGGTAGAGACTCACCTCGATGAAACGATCGAGGAAACACTGTCCTTCACCATTGGCCAGCTAAGGACCACGTTTAATAGCGAGGCGCGCGAAATCGTTGTTCCTTTCGCGATCGACTATGAAGAACCCGGCGTGACCGTCACGGTTCCAAAAGGCGGTGACAAGAAAAAGCTTCTCGATTTATCCGAAAAGAACGTTCAGTACTTCATCGACAACTTGAGAGCAAAAGAAAGACTCCAGTTAGGAGTAAAGAATGCTGACAAGTACAACATCTTGCTTCAAACAAAGGATGACCTGCAACTTTCCTCCGTTCCTGTACATATAGAATGCTTCGATAACTCCAACTTCCAGGGCAGCTTCCCCGTTTCTGCAATGGTTTGTTTCAAAAATGGTGAGCCTAGCAAAAAAGACTACCGCCACTTTAATGTAAAGACTGTCGAGGGCATCAACGACTTTGCCACGATGAAGGAAGCCGTTTACAGGCGCTACAAGAGGTTAAAGGAAGAAGGTGAGCCCTTACCGCAGTTAGTCATCATTGACGGCGGTAAAGGTCAATTGGGAGCTGCCGACGAGGCTATTGAAGAGCTGGAACTCAAAGGACAAATGACGCTCATAGGTCTGGCCAAGAATGAAGAAGAGATCTTCTTTGTGGGCGACCAACAATCATTAAAACTGCCCTACGACAGCGAAAGCCACAAGTTGATACGCCGCATCCGCGATGAAGTGCATCGTTTCGGTATCAACTTTCACCGCCAAAAACGTAGTAAGGGAACGTTCAAAAACTCTCTGCAGGACATTAAGGGAATCGGATCCTCGACAGCGACGCTGCTATTAAAGACCTTTCGTTCGGTCAACAACATCAAACAGCAATCGGAAGAAGATTTGGCAAAGATTGTTGGTTTATCAAAGGCGCGCCTGGTTAAGAACTACTTCAGTTCTGAGGAACCAAACGATTAAAAGACGCGCTTATCCTGCCAGTTTACCACTTTGCAGGGCACTAAAAGAAAAAGGGGCCGGAATGGAAATTCAGCCCCGTTTTTAAAATCCAATATCCTATGAAAAACCGAGATAAAAATACTACTATTCCATACATATCCTATACGTACTTCCCACATTTTTGAAAAAAACTTTCGCGCAGATTGGACCTGTATCCAAATAAAAATCCCGCATGACGCGGGACCTTTATTAAAGATAATCAGTTATATAATCTTAGTAAGACCAGAGGTTTTGCTCATAGTCGAAGATCCTGTTCTTAATGTTATCGCCTTCCAGCAATTGGAGGATCGGGTCTTTGATCATTCTGGCAATGGTCTTATTACCAGGATTGTCAAGTTCTGACTTGATGATATAGCTGCTGAACATACGGCTTTCAAACAGCTCTTCCCAGGTCATACGGCTGGCACCCATGTTCTTTGTGTTATATACCTGGTACGAAGCCAAAATCTGGCGCATATCAGGATAATAGATCCAGAACAAAGGTTCAACACCTCTTTCTCTCTTCGTTCCTTCAAAATAAGCCGTTTTTACAGGACAAAGGCCTACGATCCTTGTGAACATGCGGCTGGCTTCCCTGTCGAAGATCCACTGTTCTTTAAGCCTGATCTTCTGGATATCCTTCACGTTGAACACCCTAGGAGTCACCACATATTCTACGATCTTACTTGGGTCGTTGATGTCAGTTACCTTGCTGGTATCAGCACCACCGCCACCCAACCTTTGTTGGATATCGGCGATCATCAAGGGCTTGGTAAAGCGGTCATCGTCGAAGGCCATCACTTTGCCGGAAAGAACAGCTTTCAGCAGAATAGTCATAAACTGCTGGTCGCCATCGTTTTCCTTACCCTCGTACCTGAACGACTGGTTCATTTTCTCCCTCAAATCCAGCTCTCTCCAGATCTTTTCAGAGTACAAGGCGTCGTCCTTCCTCAGGAACTCATAATCCAAAGGAATCAGCGTGGTGGAAGTGTCCTCCATAAAGGCGCCTTCCTGCCTCAGCGAACGGATCCTACTCGTATCGAGCCCTCCTCCCGCAGAACTGTCATACCGGTAAGGTATATTACCGCCCTGCGGATAAGATGGTGGATTGTTATTGTTGTTTTGCTGTTGTTGATCGTTTGCCGGTGGATTCGCATTGCGGCGATTTCCACGTCTTTGCGCACTCGCATCGACAGCCATAGCCCCGAGCAACAGGAAAACGAAAGAGAACTTTATGAGATTACGTTTCATCTGGAACGTTTTAATTGATATTGTAAAGAAGTGACGGTAATTTAACTCTTCTGCCATCAGGTCCTACGCAATAGATGTTCTCGATTGTTAGGATATCACCTGACTTCATTTTCTTGATCATGTTACGAGCGTCCTGTGTGAACGTGTTGCCCTGGCAAGGTTTGGTCATAACGTTTCCGTCTTCATCCACACCGACAGCATTGAAGCCGGTTACTGAATATTTCAGGTTCAGTGGGAAGTTTTCAATGTAGGCACCTACACCACCCTGGGCAGCCAAAGTAGCAGCATTTACGTACGCACCACTCTTTTGACCACCAACAGTTGCAGTAGGCTCTGGCATCTGGCGAACGCGGTAAGTTGAAGAACCAAGTGTTTTACCATCAGCAACGGCCGTGATAATGAAGTTATCAGACTGGGTGGACACGTTCACGATGAACTCACCGTTACCCGTCTTTTGAATTCTACCGCCAGTAGTGTTGATATTGATCTTTTCAGCACCAACTCCCGCTGCCGTTACGGTAATCTTATTGGGATAACCGATATAAAGTACGTTCATCTCAGGAAGGGCAATCGCTGTACTTGCCTGTCCAACAGTGTAGTTCACTACCCTGTCAATTACCCTGTCGTTTCCATCCTGGTCTTTATAAGTGATGTGAACAGGAATTGAGTGATTTCC
>DATDNL010000176.1:0-2056 GCA_036518315.1 Flavisolibacter sp.
TATACACGCAGGGTTTCCCATTCGCTAACGCGCAAGCTATTGAACAAGAACGTGCGAAAGGCGAGTCGTGGAAATCTCCACTGTTAATTCAAAGTTATCGCCGGCCCGAAATTAACCTATGACGAAAATCAGCCATCATTCCACGAAATGCCAGCAGACGCCTGCGATATCTATTACGTTGGATTCTTTGCCATAGGGCATCTCTTTTGGCGGTGATATCCTTATGCCGAACTTGCCGGGAAGCTGCCTTTCAATCACATCCTGGTAGAACTCATTTACATCACTCACGCGAACGGTTATCATCAAATTCTCAGCGAATTCTTTGTTGTCGTACTTCTGAAGTATAAAACGACATTCATCCCTTTCGAAGCCGACGTAATCCCCCGCGTCCCAGCTTATTTTAAATCCAAGAGCGACGAACAGGTCTTTAGACAGGCTAAAATTATTTCCCGAGGGAATGAAGGGTTGCAAGGAGATAAACTGCATAACAATAATGTTACTACAAGATATCAAAGTTCGACTATACCAGGAATTGAAACACAGCAAGCATGGCCTCAACTTTGTATCGATCAATCAAAAAATACAATGATTGAAAAGCATTCAATAAACGGCAAGGATGTTTGGGTGCGGGTAGACCCATATCATATGGAAAGACGAAACCCGAACATCATTCCGACTGAATATTTTACCGCTACCTATTACCTGGACGAGATGTCAACGCAACACAATGGTGGCGAAACTATTTATGACGATGATGGAAAGGTGAAGCTTTTTGAGTCGCCGGTTGAGGCACTCAGTTTTACCCGGAAGAAGCTGGAAACCGTGCTCTAGATTTTTGGAACGATTTTTTATAGCATACAATCGGACCGGCTTGCGGTCTAAATTCCATTTCCTTAGAAGAATTCCACACTTTTTTCTTTTAACCATTTAAAATCTAAACCATGGCACAAGCTACTTTAGAAACCACGAAGGCTAAAAAGGTATTGATCATTGAAGATGAAGGCGATATGTGTTTATTGCTGAACATTATGCTCAACGGCAAGGAGATGGAACTGGATCACGTGAAAAGCCTGGCTTCTGCTGAAGAATATCTACAAAAGCAGCAGCCTCCCGTTGTGATCCTCGACAACAAACTGCCCGACGGCTTTGGGATCGATTTCATCAACTTCATCAAAACAAACAACCCCTCCACCAGGATCATCATGATCTCAGGCTATGACGGTTCTGCCAGGGACGTGGCCCTTTTCAATGGCGCCGACATCTTCCTGGAGAAGCCTTTTACGAAGAACCAGCTGTACGACGCTATTATGCAATTACTTAATAACTAATGATCTCGTCTCTCGGGATGATTTTTGTCAGTGATAACAATCATCCTGAAAAGCATTTAATGTCAGGCGCATTTACGTCTTTTAATTGATAGTTTTAGACTATCAATTTTTTTTATGAAGAGGTTTCGCTTTGGCCAGGGCTTCACTGTTTTTCTCCTGTTCTTCGGGATAGCCTTGCTGGAAGCCCTTCATACTTTCGACTGGCTCCGGATCGTTTTCTGGTTAGCTATCGGACTTGTCTTTGTCGTGGCAGACAACATTAAGAAGCCGGCCCAGAAATAAAGCGGTTGCTTTCCAATTGATCTTCAAATCCTTCTAAATCAATTTCGCCTGGCGTTTGTACCCCTTTCATTATCAGAAAGGCCCCGGCATTGTCACGATCTCAATTTCTGCACTACTACTTCGACTAACTATTGCCTCTAGCCTGAAGGAGAGGCCCGCATCTCAATAGACCCTCACAAGGAGCAAGAAAAGGAACCTTAGAGTCTTGTCTGCGAAGTTTAAAAGCAGTAGGAAAGGATAGGATGTCCCGCACATGTCCCGCAGATGTCCCGCACATGTCCCGTATCTTATAAGGAGCGGGACATCTGCGGGACATGTACGGGGCAACATGGGGACATCTGAAACTTTGGACACGCTTCTCCGCGATCCTGGGCACTGTTTGGGCAGGCGCTGGAGTGGCTTGAAACAGGAGCACCGCCACAAAAGCACGCGATAACGAGTCATTA
>DATDNL010000177.1:0-6825 GCA_036518315.1 Flavisolibacter sp.
CTTCTGGAAAGTATATTCGTCAAGTTTGAACTCGAAGGGATTCAAATCCTGGTACGCAGGGCGGTCGATTCTTTTGCTATAGGTGATTCCCCATTGGTTCATCGGGTTCTTGTTGAAGGTGATCGCTGCGCTTGGGAAAGCGTCAGTGTAGTTGCGGTTGAAGGTCGAGTCGTATTTGACGTTGTTCTTCATACCGGTGGACACACCCTGAGCCACTGTGTTTTCCACCCTCACGCCTGCCTGCAGCATAATGCCTTTGAACTGGCGGTTATAATTGACGTAGCCCGCATTGATGTTTTCTTTATAGTCGAATAGGTTACTCTTCTGAGAATTCAGTGTTTCACTTGATCCGTTCACATCATAATTCTGGAAGTCGTTGTTGCTTTTTACGAAAGCGATCTTGCCACCATAGCCAAGCTTTCCTTTCTTGAAGTTCTGTTCCCAATCGCCTTTCAAAGACGTAATGTAAATATTCGTGGGTGATACCATTCTTGAAACAACGCTTCTTGTGAGGATAGTTCCCGAAGGGTCGTAGTAGTAATTGGGCTGCAATTGATTGGTGCGAATATCATAGTAGCCGTGATCGGCATTCACTACCAAACTTTTTCCATCCGCCCCAGTGTAAGTATAGTTCAGGTTCAGGTTTACATTGTTGCGCTTCATGAGGCTTGAGTTGTCAGCAACGAGTATCCTGTCAGTTGTTTTCGTGGGCTGGTACGATATATTCGTTCTGCTGTAGTTGTCCAAAGATGGATGAGAAAAGGTTCCATTCACCATCAATCCTACAACATTCTTTTTGTCAAGGAAGAAATCGACGCCTGCCTTATAGTTATGGCTTTCGTTGTTCATCTTCATTGTGCCATGCTGGTCAAAAAGACTATCGGCAACGGTACGGTATAGGGACATATGGTTAATGTTCTCTCCTTTGTTGAAAGAATAGTTGCCATAGATGTTCACATTCTTGTTGCGGTGATTGATGGTGATACCTCCATTGTATTTTGGATAGTGTCCAACATTCACTCCCGCGTTAACAGAACCATTCGTTCCCAAAGACTTGTTCTTCTTCAGGCGGATATTGATAATGCCTGCATTGCCGGCAGCTTCATATTTGGCAGAAGGGTTGGTAATGATCTCAATCGATTCAATACTCGATGACTGGATTGACTTTAAGTAGTTGGAAAGATCCTGCCCTGACAAAGGAGTGGGGCGGCCATCCACGTAGACCTGCACGCCATTCTTTCCGTTGACACTCAGGTTCTCGTCTTTATCCACTAACACACCAGGTGATTTACGTAATAACTCAAGAGCATCGCTCCCCACCGAGTTGATCGTGCCTTCTACGTTCAAGACCGTCTTGTCAGCCTTTACTTCGACGATGGGTCTCGAGGCACTAACTGTAACATTCGCCATTTGGGCCGACGCTTTTGCCAGCTTCAGATCCGGGACCGAAGCCTTTTGGCCATCATAATTAAATACCGGTGAAATGGCCGGTGTGAATCCCACATGGGTGGCGCTGACGCGGTATTTACCGGGCTTCATGTCCTCAAAGGAATAGCTGCCATCTTTGGTGACAGTGTATTTTAGAATTGCTCTTCCTGTATCCTTTAATAATGAAACAGTGGCGCCGTTCAAAGGTTTGCCGTCGGTATCCTTTGCAATGCCCACGATTTCCTGTGCATTGGAGGCGAAGGATATTACGATGAACAGGAGGAGGGAGATGATTCTCATAAACATACTTTTTGTTGGTTATCGCTAATTTTCATTTCGGGCACAAACCTATATTGGTAAACAAGCCTTCTGAAAAACGTTACACAAAGGGCAGCATTTTCAGTACAAAAGGCAGGTTTCGCTTTGAACAAATGGATGAGCTCCCCAGTTTTATGTTTAAAAGAATGGCTTGACTCTTGTTTTTTTACCTCAAAACTCTTGATGTATGAAAAAGATGATTCTTATTTTCGGACTGGCCCTGGGATTTACAGCCTTCACTGCAACTGAAGCAGGGGCGCAAACAAAAACAAAGACGGTTACCAGCCATAAGAAGAAGGCAGCCCTTATAGGCGCGGGTGCCGGCGCAGTGACAGGTGCCGCGGTCAGTCACAAACATGCTAAGGGTGCCTTGATCGGAGGTGCCGTTGGCGCGGGTGCCGGCTATCTCTATGGTAAACACAGGGATAAGACTCACCCGACCACTAAAACAGTAACTAAAAGCAGTAATTAGATAAAAGCTCAAACAATCGTTTGGGCTTTTGTGTCAATTCCCTGAATGTTGTTTCTTTAGCAAATGAACACCTGGGCTGATCACCTTCTTTCTGTCTATGCTAACCTGAAACCACCGAAGAAGCTTCCCAATGACATTGAGTGGCTCTATCCACAAAAAGAGCCGGTGGTGATGCAGATATTCGAAACCTTTCTCCGTAAATACTATAATGACAACCAGCCAAGAAGACTCCTGCTTGGAATTAACCCCGGCCGTTTTGGTGCCGGCGTTACTGGTGTGAACTTCACGGCACCGAGGCAGCTAAAGGAGTTCTGCGAAATTGACCACGACTTCAAGAAACAGTCTGAGCTATCAGCCGAGTTCATTTACGAAATGATCAGTGCCTATGGAGGTACAGAGAAGTTCTATTCTCATTTTTTCATTGGCTCCGTTTGCCCCCTTGGCTTTGTCAAACACGGTAAGAACATAAATTATTATGATGACAAGGAGCTATTAAAAACCGTCGAACCGTTCATTATTAAAACGCTTAAACACCTTTTAGACTTCAAAGTCGATACGTCTCTATCCTTCTCTATTGGAGGTGAAAAGAATTTTAAATACCTGGGCTCATTAAACGAGCGTTTCCAATGGTTCGGGGAAATCCTACCGCTTCCCCATCCAAGATTCATAATGCAGTATCGGCGCAAGCGAAAACAACAGTTCATCCAGCAATATTTGCGGTTCATCACAAAATAGAGCCGGGCTTTTGCCTGTTTACAGGAATCGTTTTACTTTCGTCCTCTCTTAAGTAAGGAATATGAAAGTCTTCGCTGGCCGACCGACACTTTAAGGCCACCTATCGCAGGTTCAGTTTATAAATGGCAGACGCCATTCGTTTCCCTTATTAATTCTCTTACTCTCTTAATTAGTTTACTTATGTCGCAGGTTACAACCTTAACCAATAGATTTTTTACGTTATGGTCACTAATCAAGCGCTCTTTAAGGGGCGATGAATACGATTACACCAAAGGCAGTATCCGCCAGGCAATTATTCTATTGGCCATACCGATGATTCTCGAGCTAAGTCTCGAATCGGTATTTGCTGTGGTTGATATGTTCTTCGTTGGCAAGCTTGGCGAGAATGCTATTGCCACTGTTGGACTGACAGAATCAGTGGCAGCTATTGTCTATTCAATTGCCATCGGTTTGAGTGCCGCGGCCACAGCGATGGTCGCACGCAGAACAGGTGAAAAGAATGAAGAGGAAGCATCGCATGCAGGTGCGCAGACTATTATACTTTCTTTATTAATAACGATCGTAATCAGCACCATCGGGATTGTTTACGCAGCGGACATTTTGAGGCTGATGGGTGCCAACGCCGATGTGGTTCGCGATGGAGCCATCTTCACAAGGATATTGTTAGGAGGGAGTGCGGTTATTATTCTCATCTTCCTCATCAACGGTATATTCCGTGGAGCCGGCAACGCAGCTATTGCTATGCGCAGTCTCTGGATAGCAAGCATTTGCAATATTGTATTCTGCCCAATATTCATCTATGGTCTTGGACCCTTCCAAGGTTTCGGACTTAAAGGTGCGGCCATTGCTACAACCATTGGCAGGGGTATTGGTGTATGCTACCAGGTTTATCACCTTCGCAGAGGCACGAGCAACATCCGTATGCGACTCTCGCATTTCAAACTTGATTGGACACTCCTGAAGACTTCCATTAAGATTGGCTGGCCTGCCACCTTCCAGTTTTTGATTGCCTCCGGTAGCTGGATCGTTCTTGCTGCCCTGGTTGCTCAATCAGGAGGAACAAGTGCAACCGCCGGGTACCAGGTAGCACTTCGAAACGTAGTGTTCTTTATTCTACCTGCATGGGGCCTGAGTAATGCAGCAGCAACCTTAGTAGGACAGAACCTTGGTGCTAAGCAACCGGAGCGGGCTGAAAGAAGTGTATTACTTACTGCCAGGTATAACGCCATTTTCATGACTGCAGTGATGCTCTTGTTTGTCTGTTTCGCCGGACCCATTATTGGAGTGTACACGAACGATTTTGCTGTTCATAAAACGGGAACGTTAGCACTGAGGATCATTGCCTGCGGATACACTTTTTATGGAGTTGGAATGGTTATGGCGCAGGCACTCAACGGGGCAGGTGATACCAAAACCGCCACATTGATCAACCTCTTTGGCTTTTGGATCTTTCAAATACCGTTTGCTTTCTTCCTGACCAAGTGGGCAAACATGGGCGCAACAGGGTCATTCATCTCCATTCCTGTGGCAGAAAGTCTCATGGCCGTTGCCTCTTTTATCTTTTTCAAAAGAGGGAAATGGAAGACCGTGGTGGTATAAAAATTTATTGTTCTCAAAGCCTGTAGTAATTTCAGAGTAAGAAAGGCTTTATGAACAGTAGCCCTAACAACACGATCGATTCCAATCTTCTCCGGCAGATATTCTTTATTGCAGCCATAGTTTTCCTGGGCATAGTATTGTTCAGGCAACTATGGTTCTTTGCTTCTGCCTTCCTGGGCTCTGTGACCTTCTATGTACTCATGCGTAAACGCATGTTCTACCTGGTTGAAAACAGGAAGTGGAAACCATCGGCGGCAGCGGCTGTGTTAATGCTGCTCTCTTTCTTCGTCATCCTGGTACCGATAGGTGTCCTCGGCAATATCCTGTACTCCAAGGTTACGGATATTGTGACTCACTCGGGTGAATATCTAAGTTCCCTCAAGCGTTTTACCGATCAGATTGAGCAAAAGACCGGCTATGTCATCCTCAAGTCACAGAATATCGACCAGTTGGGTTCCTACCTGACGGTGTTGCTCCCGAAAGTGCTCGGTGTCACTATCAATACCCTGGCCATTATTGCTGCCATGTACTTCATCCTCTTCTTCATGTTGGTGAACGGAAGGGAAATGGAAGAAGCTCTCTACGAATACATTCCGCTAAAAGACGGTAATGTTGAATTGATCGGGACGGAGGTCAAGGTCATGGTCATTTCCAACACTATTGGTATTCCCTTGATTGCCCTGATACAGGGCATTGTGGGGTTAATCGGGTATCTTATAATAGGTATCAAGGATCCCTGGTTGTGGTTTGTAGCGACCAGCATTGCGGCCATGATGCCCGTGGTGGGCGCCGCCCTTATCTATGTGCCACTAACAGTGTCCCTATTTATAAGCGGCGAAACCGGAAGAGGGATAGCTATGGCCGCATGGGGATTTGGAGTAATAGGTCTTGTTGACAATCTATTTCGCTTCCTTCTCAACAAGAGGCTGGGCGACATCCATCCTCTCATCACCATCTTTGGTGTCATCATTGGCGTTCAACTCTTCGGATTTATCGGACTTATATTCGGACCGCTACTAATATCGATGTTTTTATTACTTCTTAGAATCTACTCTTCCGAGTTCATAGTGAAAAAAAGAGAGATGCGTAGAGTCAAATAATACAAGCACTACAGTAAAAACACTTGGGAAGTTTGACATCATCTCAAGTTGTTATACTCGATTTCTTAAAGTTTTCTTAGCGTTGCTTGCAACTTGTTGTAGCACATAATATTTTCACAACCGAGTCGTTTCAAGAATCCACGAAAAACCGTTTGACTAGTGCGAAAAGCTTATTTACCATTATCTTTTGTCTGCCTGCTCTGTTCATTTTTACTACTTCCGGTAGTAAAAGCCGGCAATACTTCGGGAAATCCTGAAACGATCACCTCTATCGATCACCACACGGCCGAAGCGCTCAGCGTAGAGAATTACAGTAATTTATTGTACGACAGCCTGCACCTACAAGAAATGGGAATGAATAGGGAGGCCTTGAAATATGCCTATCGTGGACAGCAAAAACTGGTAGAAGAAGGCAGGATCGAGAACTCAAACATCCTTACAGTTTGTGATTTCACGCAGCCTTCAGACGCCAAGCGCCTCTATATTATTGATGTGCGCAACTTCAAGGTATTATTGAATACCTATGTGGCACATGGCAAGAATTCAGGCGGCCTCTATGCACAAAAATTTTCCAACAGGGCCAGCTCTTTACAAAGCAGTCTTGGCTTCTATATAACGAAAGGAACTTACCGAGGCAAGCATGGCCTGTCTTTGAAACTTGAAGGAGAAGATAAGGGCTATAATGATAAGGCTCTCGCCAGGGGAATCGTGGTTCACGGTGCTTCTTATATAGGAGACGAGTGGCTGGGAGGTAAAATGGGAAGAAGCTTCGGATGTCCGGCAGTTCCTTCACGAATGGCGCCTAAAGTAATTGATCTTATTAAAAATGGTACTTGTTTGTTCATCTATCATCCGTTGAAAAGTTACCTGCACGGGTCGAATGTACTAAACGGCTGATTTGGACGCAAACAAGGATGGATGACAAAGCCCACCGTACCCTATGGTTGGGCTTTTGTTTTTCCCCCTGTCCCCCTAAAGGGGAGACCTAGTTCGGAGAGTCTTTTTTTCGCCGAAGCCTTTCGAAAAGAGAACGACGGGTTTACTAGGTCGAAGTCGCTCATATCCTTCTATTTGACATAATAAAGAGTAGGCTTTTCATGAATTATAGTGGGCTTATAATGGGAGTATCTGGAGAGTAAAGAAGGGGTTGTTAGGGGGGTGAATTTGGGGTTG
>DATDNL010000178.1:0-6347 GCA_036518315.1 Flavisolibacter sp.
CTGCCAGACGATGTTGTTCGCAATGAGTTGAAAGCGCTGAAAGGAATCGGTGATTGGACCGTCGACATCTACCTTCTTCATGCCCTAAGAAGGATGGACATCTTCCCGGTTGGAGACCTTGCACTGGTGAACTCGATCAAAATGGTCACACAACTTCCATTGGATACAAGGCAGGATCTCATCGATCTTTCCAACACCTGGCAACCTTATCGGTCTATTGCTACGATGTTGTTTTGGCACTACTACATAAAGAAAAAGAACCTCAATATCCTGCATTGAACATTGACCGTTCATTTCTCCAGTTTGCGAATGGAATAAAATACTGCTCTATATTTGGTACGGAATTTTATTCTAAGAGGGTAAAAAACAACGATTGCTAATTATGGAACAACTCATAGGAGACAGTGAGCATGATCTTTCATCTCTCGACAGCGAAGAATTAAAGCTATCCTATCAAAAAATCAACACGGCACTTGCCAGGAATTTATTAAACGGTGCGAGCCTGCAAGACCAGGAATACAATATCAGGATGCTGAACAAAATTTCCGGAGAATTAAATCGTAGAAAGGCGTTCCCAGGTGCAATGCACAGTTCTGGTTAATAAGGTTCTTTAGGATGCGCATTTAAAAATGTATTGATAAAAAAAGACCGCCTGTAGCGGTCTTCTTTTTTATCAATATTCTTGATTACAATGTTCTCTTTACTTCTTCCTCTTCGTAGGCTTCGATAATATCACCCACTTTCACGTCGCTATAGTTCTTGATGGTCAGACCGCATTCCATTCCCGTCACCACTTCTTTCACATCATCCTTGTAACGCTTCAGTGAGCCCAGTTCTGCACTGGCACCTTCGCCTGTCGGATAGACTACGATACCGTCGCGGATCAGGCGGACTTTGTGGTCGCGTTTAATTCTTCCTTCAATCACCTGGCAACCTGCTACAGTAGCCTTGTCAAATTTGAACACTTCTTTTACCTCCACGTTGGCAACGATCTTCTCCTGGATCTTCGGCTCCAACATACCTTCCATCGCGCTCTTCACTTCCTCGATCGCATTATAGATGATCGAGTAAGTTCTGATCTGTATACCTGCGTTTTCAGCAAGACGGTTCGCCTGTAAAGAAGGACGCACGTTAAACCCGATCACGATGGCGTCAGATGCCTCCGCCAACACAATATCGCTCTCGTTGATCTGCCCGACACCTTTATGAATCACGTTGACCAGGATCTCCTCGGTAGATAATTTCTGTAAAGAGTCACTCAGGGCTTCTACCGAACCATCCACGTCACCTTTGATGATAACATTCAACTCCTTGAAGTTTCCAAGTGCCAAACGGCGACCGATTTCGTCAAGGGTAATGTGCTTCTTCGCCCGCATACCCTGCTCACGCAGAATCTGTGCACGCCTGTTGGCGATGTCTTTAGCCTCGCCTTCATCCTCGTAAACCTTGAACGTTTCACCTGCTTGCGGCGCACCATTCAAACCAAGGATCAATACCGGTGTGGATGGAGGCGCGTCAGTCACTTTCTTATTTCTTTCATTGACCATGGCTTTAATACGGCCAAAGTGCTGTCCGCTCACCACGAGGTCACCAATACTCAGTGTCCCATTTTGAACCAGTACCGTAGCCACGTATCCACGGCCTTTATCTAATGTAGCCTCGATGATAGTACCGTTGGCTTCCCGGTCTGGGTTGGCCTTTAGGTCTAACAATTCGGCTTCCAACAATATTTTCTCAAGAAGAAGGTCAACATTCAACCCTTGCTTAGCTGAGATCTCCTGGCTTTGGTATTTACCACCCCAGGCCTCTACCAGCAAATTCATGTTGGCTAACTGCTCGTATATCTTTTGAGGATTGGCTCCATCTTTATCGATCTTGTTGATCGCAAAGATCATTGGAACGTTGGCTGCCTGCGCGTGCGAGATAGCCTCTTTTGTTTGAGGCATGATGGCATCATCGGCAGCAATTACGATCACTGCTATATCGGTAACCTTGGCACCACGTGCACGCATCGCTGTAAACGCTTCGTGACCCGGGGTATCAAGGAAGGTGATGTCTTTTCCATTGGAAAGGTTTACCTGGTAGGCACCTATGTGCTGGGTAATCCCCCCGGCCTCACCTGCGACTACATTTGCTTTACGGATATAGTCAAGTAATGAAGTCTTACCATGGTCAACGTGACCCATGATAGTGACAATCGGAGAACGTGGTTGCAGATCTTCTTCATCATCAATATTGTCTTCTTCCTCCATTTCCAATTGCTTCTCCATGTCGATGAATTCGACGTCGAAGCCAAACTCGCCTGCTACCAGTTCGATTACTTCAGCATCCAGGCGCTGGTTGATCGATACCATTATGCCGAGACCCATACACTTGCTGATCACCTCGGCAAACGACACATCCATCAGGTTGGCCAGCTCACTCACGGAAATAAATTCTGTTACCTGCAGCTTGTTACCTTCAAGACCTTCGGTTGCATCGGCCATCTCATTCCTGCGGTCGCGGCGTTTGGCTTTCACCTTTTTGCCACCACCACCGGTAAGCTTAGCCTGTGTCTCCTGTATCTTACGTTGAATTTCTTTTTCGTCAATCTGTTTGTCTTCTCTCTTAGTAAAGGTTGGACGTTGTCCCCTGCCCGGACCAAACCGGCCTCCTCCCTGCTGAGGACCTCTTCTTGTACCATCGTTCTTTTGAATGGTGAAGCGGTTTCCACCACCTTGCTGTGCCTGCTGACCATCACCTCTATGGAATCCCTGTTGTTGTCCTTGTTGGCCACCTTCTCTCTTTTCAATCGGAATGCGCTTACGCTTCCGTTTTTCGTCCTGCTTTGGACGCGTATCATTTTCCACGGGCAGTTCAATCTTACCAAGGATCTTCGGTCCTTCAATCTTTTCGGCTTTGATGTTCTCTACAACGGGTTCTTCTTCCGCCGGTTCGGCCACTTCGGTGGTCGCTTCCACTTGTGGTACTACTTCCTCTACTTCCGGTTCAATTACTTCTTGCACTGGTGCTTCTTCAGGTTTTTCTTCCTTCTTGGTTTTCTTGGTCGCAGACTTCTTCGGACGGGTAGATGAATCAATCGCAGAGAGATCAATTTTATTTACAACTTTCGGTCCTTCAATTTCGGGGGTATCCAATCTAACCACTTCGGCCTCTTCAGGCTTTGGTGCCTCAGGTTCAGCCGGTTGTGGATGCGGTTCGACGGCAGGCGTTTCTTGCACCGGTTCTACAACAGGGGTTGGAGCCGGCGTTGGAACGGGCGCTGGGGCTTCTTCCTTCTTCGCGGGCGCCTTCTTCTCTTCCTTGCGGAAATAGATCTCCTCTTCGTCCTTCTTCTTCTTGGTCTCCGCCGCGGAGCCTTTTGGCAGGTCAATCTGCACCGCTTTTTGCTTCGCTACTTTGTCGCTCTGGAACTCTGCCTGCAAAGCACGGTACATAGGTTCCGTGAGCTTTGCCGTCGGTTTCAGCTCGTCCTTGTCAAACCCTTTGCCTACCAAAAAATCAACAAGGGTGTCCTTCCCGATGTTGAACTCTTTGGCTGCGGCCATTAACCTTGGTGTTGTTGCTGTTTCTGCCATTAACTGTTTTTTGGTGAGTGGCGACTTATGGATGGAATGCCAATCATTCACAATCCTTTCACCCTCTCACATTTTATTGCAGCATAGACCTATTTGTCTTGCTCTTAGCTGCATTGTTTTAAATGAACAATCTATTTTTTACCAAACATCCCTCCAGTCGGCACGCTCTCACCACTTATTACTCTTTCTCAAATTCGGCCTGCAACACTTTCCTCACTTCCTCGATCGTTTCTTTTTCCAAATCGGTTCTTCTTTCCAGTTCTTCCGATGTAAGATCCAATACGCTTCTTGCCGTATCGCATCCAACGCGCTTCAATTCATCAATCACCCAGCTTTCAATTTCGTCACTGAATTCTTCAAGATCGATATCGAATTCTTCCACTTCACCCTCATTATCACGATAGACATCCAGCTCGTATCCTGTCAGTTCACAAGCCAGCTTGATATTTACACCACGACGACCGATAGCCAGGGAGACCTGGTCGGGGCGCAGGTAGACATTTGCATGCTTTTCTTCATTATCCAGCTCCATCGAGGTGATCTTGGCAGGTGTTAAAGAACGCTGAATCAGCAATTGAGTGTTATTCGTCCAATTGATTACGTCAATGTTTTCGTTTTTCAGTTCGCGAACAATTCCGTGAATACGGCTTCCTTTCATACCGACGCAGGCACCCACGGGATCGATGCGGTCGTCGTAAGATTCGACCGCCACTTTTGCTCTTTCACCCGGTTCGCGAACGATTCTCTTAATAACAATGAGGCCATCGAAGATCTCCGGTACTTCTATTTCCAAAAGCTTTGCCAGAAAATCGGGTGAAGTTCTGGAAAGAATGATTACCGGCGTATTATTTTTCATATCCACCTTCTTCACAACGGCGCGAATATTCTCGCCCTTTTTGAAGTAGTCCTGTGGAATCTGTTCGCTCTTGGGAAGAATGAGCTCATTCCCTTCTTCGTCCAACAGTAAAATCTCCTTTTTCCAAACCTGGTAAACCTCTGCACTAATGATCTCACCCGTCCTGTCCTGGTATTTTTTAGCGAGGACATTCTTCTTCAAATCCGATATACGGCTGGCGAGCGTTTGCTTGGCAGCAAGGATGGCGCGGCGGCCGAAATCTTCGAGATTTACTTCTTCATAAAGTTCCTCACCCACCTCGTAGTCAGCCGAGATCTTTTTAGCATCACTCACTCCGATTTCTTCCAGGGTGTTATAGATATCGTCATCGTCCACGATATTCCGGCGACGGAATATTTCAAGGTCACCCTTTTCTGCGTTCACGATCACGTCAAAATTATCATCGCTTCCGTACTTCTTACGAAGCAATGTTTTGAATACATCCTCAACCACACGCATGAGGGTTGGACGGTCAATATTTTCGGCATCTTTAAACTCCTGGAATGCCTCGATAAGATTGATACTTGCCATAATCTGAGTTTAATGAGTAATGAGTGATGAGTAATGAGTGAGGTCGTTTACAGTTGATGTGTCATCCAGGACTTGTAAAGACTTTCCAGATAACACGAACTCATTACTGATAATACATTACTGATTTAAAATTTCACTTGAATTTTTGTGTTTTTTATTTGATCGAACAGGACCGACTCCTGTTTAATTTCTTTCTTTTTCCCTTTACCCGTCTCGGTTTCAATGACTACTCCGTCTTCAGTTGCGTCTATTAACTTTCCTTCCTTCCTGCTGCCATCAAGAAGCGTAATGTCGACAAACCGTCCCACGTTCTTCTTGTACTGGCGAAACAGCTTCAGGGGCTCGTCCAGGCCGGGGGAGGATACTTCCAGCGAGAAGTCGCCATTTGGAAACAACCCGCTTTCTTCCAATTGCTTATACAGTTTGCGGTTGTACTCGATTAACTCAGACAAGATTACCCCTTCATCAGCATCAATAAACACCTTAACGTTGTTCGTCGGTTTAATCCTTACTTCCACTAAAAAATGGGATGGGTGATTTGCCAGTAAACTATTAACCTTTTCTCCTATAATCCTGATTTGTTCTTCTGACTGCATAATCTATTAAAAGAAGAAGGGAACGTCCTCGTTCCCTTTCATCATTTTCATTTCCGGACACAAATTTAAGATAAACGTTAAATACCTTCCAAATCCAAATTCAATGGAAAGCCCTGTTTACCTTTGATTCATGTCTATTTTAGGATTTCTTTTCCTTGTTTTTGTCTTCTACCTGGCCTACAGGCTGATATTTGACTTCATTCTGCCCGTTTACCGGACAACGAGGCAGATAAAAAAAGGGTTCCGGCAGATGAATGAACAAATGAACCAGCACACACAGCAATACAATCAATCGAATCAACATAATCAATCCAGTCAGCCTTTCAACCAGTCAGCCAATAAAGGCAATGCGGGTGACTATATCGACTTTGAGGAAATAAAAGAATGACCGTTTTCCTTATTTTTGCCGTCCGTTAACAAAAGCGGTTAGGAACGGACCCTTAGCTCAGACGGTTAGAGCATCTGACTCATAATCAGAGGGTCGCTGGTTCGATCCCAGCAGGGTCCACATTAAAAGCCTTTTAAGAGAGGCTTTTTTCATTTCTGGCAGCGCAGTTTTTGATGCCATAATTAATGAAACTCCTTAGCTCATGCCGATAGAGGTTAGAGCATCCCGCTCACAAGCGGGAGGGTCGCTGGTTCGATCCCAGCAGGGTCCACCTCAAAAGCTTTTTAAGAGAGGCCTTTTATCATTTTCACCAGCAGCGACTCCCGGGAACACAAGCCTTGCCGTACTACACCGAGTTC
>DATDNL010000179.1:0-2959 GCA_036518315.1 Flavisolibacter sp.
ACTTGCTGAGTTCCATTGTCATAAACTCTATAACCCTGGAAACCTCTTGTATCCTGATCCAGGGCAATCAATTCTTTTGCGGTCAGTATTTTTCGAACAGAGTCGGGCATTGTGCGCAAATCGTTTCCTGCCATAAGAGGAGCTGCTAAAATGCACCACAGACTAAAATGCAAACGGTCTTGCAGTGAATTTTTCAAATTGCCCACTTCAAGCATATCAGGGTCGTTCCAATGCCCCGGCCCAGCAAATTGCCATAGGCCGTTAAAAGCCGAATCAATAACCTGGCTTCCACCTGTGCTACTGGCACAGTATAATACGGATTCCATATTGGGCCTTATATCATAAGAGGTTCTCCAGAGCTGCGCAAATTTTCTGGCACCCCATGCCCACGATCCATTGCCAAAATCTGATACGCTGAGTATCATTGGGCGACCTGATTTTTCAATCGCCTTGCGATAGGTTTCGAGATCCACTTCACTAGAACGATGATTTCTTTCAGCATAACATCCATCCAGCTTCACATAATCTACACCCCAGCAAGCAAAGGTTTGCATGTCCTGTTCTTCGTGCCCATAGCTCCCCGGTAGCTTCTGGCAGGTCAGATTTCCGCGGCATTCATAAATTCCAAATTTCAGCCCTTTACCGTGTATGTAGTTTGCAAGTGACTTCATTCCACTGGGAAACTTCTTCGGATCACCATAGAGCTCGCCATTGGAGTTGCGTTGCTCAGCCATCCAGCCATCGTCTAATACCAAGTATATATACCCGGCCTCCCTCATTCCTGAACTGACAAGTGCATCTGCGATTTCCCTGATTTTTTTCTCATTGATATCTGTCTCGAAAGCATTCCAGCTGTTCCAACCCATAGGTGGCGTAAGCGCAAGTCCCCCAGTCTGTCCCGAGGTGCGGGAAAATATTCCTGAAAGGAAATAACAAAACAGTACCCGTATTAAAACATAAATGAGCCTTCTCTTTTTCAAATCCGATTTTTAAAAAGATTGAAACCTGTCAACACAGCTTAACGGGCCACTTAACCTCGATCCGCCCGGTTCAGTCCTAGGTACCCCTTTGCTTGCCCTCATCCCGCATTTGTTCCCAAAGTGAGGACATCGTCCTGCCCATCCGTTTGACTCGTCTCTTTTTTTTCTTTGCCAGGTCGTGTTGCTGACCGGGATCTTTTTCCAGATTATACAATTCGAAATTCACCGGATGATACCGGAAAAACCAATCGTCCAGTTTCACTGAGTCGGCCTTTTTTGGTAACCATCCGATTAAAGCATATTGACCCGACCTCATTTCCATCTGAGGCATTCTGAAATAGGTATCCTCATAATGTGCATAGCACCAAACTACAGGTTCTTTTCTCTTAACATTTTTGTTCAGGAAGGCGTTAAAGTTCGCCACCCCGTCATAAGTAACATCTTTGGGCAAATCAACGCCGGTAAGTTCGGCCATTGTAGGGAACAAATCTGTACCGTCGAATAACTTATCACTTGTCGTTCCGGGTTGAATCAAACCGGGAAACCTTACAATTCCGGGTACCCGGTGTCCACCTTCGTAAACATACCGTTTCATCCCGCGGTAGGCTCCCGGACTTCCAAAGCACTTGTCCCTGATAGGATCATCCCATTCTCCTTTCGACTCTTCGAAGGTGACCGGGGTCTCCGGGCCGTTGTCGCTGGTAAAAAATACAATGGTGTTGTCGCGCAAACCTAAATCATCAATTGTTTTCATCAATTTTCCGAACGCGTTATCAAGCTGGGACACTGTCCCATAATACTCTTTTTTGTACTGGGAAATGCTCCGTTGAGGCCTGGTCACGTATCCGTAGTTGATCTTTTTCTCCAAAGAATCTACCCCGCTTGTAGAATACACATCACTGTAACTTGATGGAGGCGAAATGGGAGTATGTGGCTCATGAGAGGCAATGTAAAGAAAGAAAGGTTTGCCTTTATCTCTCTTTTCGGTCAGCCACCTTTTGGCCTCGTCAACGATAACATCACAATACCAGCCATTAACCTGGCCAACCGGAATGCCATTCCTTATAAAACCCTTTGTGTTAGCAGGACCATCGAAAGCATTGTGTGTGGTGCCCATCCAGTAATCGAAGCCTTGTTCCGATGGACCTGGTTGATTCTTTTTATTTTTTTCGAGTTGCGACAAATGCCATTTACCGAAAAAACAGGTTTGGTAACCCCTGGTCTTCAAAAGCTCAGCAAGAGTAACTTCACGCGATTTTAAGTAAGTATTCCCGCCTAATATATAATAGAATCCAAGCCTGTAAGGATTTCGGCCCGTAAGCAGGCCGGCACGGGAAGGAGAACAAACGGTGGCTGCCGAATGACAATCCGTAAGCCTGACTCCCTCTTTCGCAAACTCATCGATGTTGGGTGTTTTAATGATTGAATTACCGTAACAACCCGGGTCGCCATACCCAAGATCATCCGCAAGAAAAACAATAATATTCGGAGTGGCAGAAGTCGGGGAATGCTCCTGGCACTCACCAACAATGAAATTAAAAAAAACGAATAGCAGCAAAACCAGAAAACTTTTGCACTCACTCTTTGTCATCTTACGTTATTATGAAATAAAATGTGCGCCGTGCCGTTTGTGTCTTTCAAAAGCCAGCTCGCCTAGATTCGGTAAACTTTGTAAGAACGTTCTTCAAAAACACAATCTCAAACTTCACCTGCCTCAATCAATTGAACATCTGCCTTCATCGGAATACCTCTTCTTGCCGCAAGCAAGACCTCATTTCAAAATTAATTCCATGGATTACAACAACTAAACGTCAAATACCTTTCTTTATACCATAATTATCCATGAAGGCTCCGCTGTTTTCCGGACAGCATACAATAGAAAATTCCAAACAGCCAGCTACGACCGAATCACCGCCTTATTATAAAATGCCGAACGAATCATCACCACAGAAGTAATGAGAATAACAACAAATACAACC
>DATDNL010000180.1:0-7963 GCA_036518315.1 Flavisolibacter sp.
TGCTCCAAGCCCTACCGGTGGTTTGCACCTGGGCGGTGTTCGCACCGTCTTATATAATTATCTATTTGCAAAGAAACACGGTGGTGAATTTGTCTTGAGCATTGAAGATACTGACCAAAGCAGGTACGTTCCCGGTGCTGAAGAATACATCTTTGAAACCTTGAAATGGTGCGGCCTCGAACCGGATGAAAGCGTTCATCACACTGGCGAATACGGTCCATACAGGCAAAGTGAAAGAAAGCATTTATACAGGCAATACGCGGAGGAATTGGTAAGTAAAGGCTATGCTTATTATGCATTCGATACTCCTGAAGAATTGGATCAAATGCGTATGCGCCTGCGCAGCGAAACCAATCCAACACCTCAATACGATCATTTAGTGCGTACACAAATGCGCAATTCCTTAACGCTGTCAAAGGAAGAAGTTGAGGAGTTATTGAATAATCAATCCCCCCACGTCATTCGCATCCGAATGCCTGAAGGAGAAACCGTATCCTTCACCGATATGATTCGTGGACAGGTAAGTTTTGACACTTCAGTCGTTGATGATAAAGTATTGCTCAAGGCGGACGGAATGCCAACCTATCACCTGGCAGTTGTGGTAGACGATTATCTCATGAAGATCTCTCATGCCTTTCGTGGCGAAGAATGGTTACCAAGTGCTCCTGTGCACGTGCTGTTATGGAAATATTTATTCGGCGAAGAAAACATGCCGCAATGGGCTCACCTTCCTTTGATACTTGGTCCTAACGGTAAGCTTAGTAAACGCGACGGCGCTAAATATGGCTTCCCCGTATTTGCAATGACATGGAAGGACCCAAAGACGGGCGAAGTAACAGAAGGATTCAGAGAAAGAGGTTTCTTACCGGAAGCGTTTGTTAACATGCTTGCCATGCTCGGTTGGAACGATGGTACAGAGCAGGAGGTTTTCTCTTTGCAGGACTTAGTAGAACGCTTTACGCTTGAGAGAGTGCATAGCAGCGGCGCACGCTTCGATTTTGAAAAAGCCAAATGGTTCAACCACGAATGGATCAAAAGAACAGAAGTGTCGACCTTTGAAACGCAGGTGAAAGCACTTTTCGCAGAAAAAGGCTTACAAATTAACGACGATGGTTATTTCGAAAAGGTGTTGTCATTAATAAAAGACAGGTGCACCTTACTCACAGATTTTTGGGAACACAGCCACTTCTTCTTTAATGCGCCGCAACAGTACAACACCACACCAATCCAGGTAAAATGGAATGATGACAAGAGACATTTCTTTCACTCGTACTCCACTTTGTTAGCGAGTGTTGGCAACTGGAACGCTGCCACTTTGGAAGCATCCTTCAAACAGTTGGCAGAGCAGGCTGGTATCAAGGCAGGCGAGCTTCAGTTGCCATTACGCATTATGCTAGTGGGCGACAAATTTGGACCCGGAGTATTCCATATTGCAGAAGTTCTCGGTAAAGAAGAAACCATTAGCAGGATTGGGGCAGCGCTGAAAGCTTTCAATTTCTAGCCCTGTTTCTCCATCATGTCAACCACAGGTTTCCAATCAGTGTCCGATAGGGAATAAAGAAAGGCAACATGCTCTTTGGTCAATGGTTTCAATCCTTCTGTATTTTGAACAACATGTTCAGGAGTCCTGATACCCGGGATGATAGTGGAGATGTCTGGAAAGCTTAAAATAAAGCTCAACGCAAGCTGAGTCTTAGACATACCTTCTTGTTCTGCAACCGGCCAGATTTTGTTTTGAAGTATTCCTAGTGTCTCTTCGATGATTTCCGGAGTCAGTCTAAAACTCCTGTGATCATCTTTGGCGAACGCTGTATTTGGCGAGAACTTACCGGTAAGCAAACCAAATTGCAAAGGCATCCTTGCTATCACTCCATATCCTTTCTCCTTCGCCTTCTTCATAACACCAATCGCTTTCTGATTTATTAGATTGAACACGAGTTGAAAGCCCTGTCCCAAACTCTTATCCATCAGGTAATCCGCCTCTGCACCAGGATAAAAGGTATTCAATGAAAGACCCCAGTAGCGTATCTTTCCTTGCTGTTTCAGCAGCTCCATGGCTTCAATACATTCACCATCTTCAAGGTGATTCATTCGTGCCGAATGCAATTGGTAGTAGTCAATCGTTTCTCTGCGAAGACGTCGTAAGCTTTCTTCGCATGCTTGTAGAATGTATTGCTTTGAATAGTCGAGAACTATTTTCTCGTCAATATTCCTATGTCCTACCTTGGTGGCAATGATTGCCGCGTCGGCCGCCGGCAATACTTCACCGAGTATCTTTTCTGAGTGTCCCAATCCATAAAAGTCCGCCGTGTCAAAGAAGTTGATGCCTGCATCTAGCGCAGATTTAATCGCCTTCTTTGATACTTCGTCATCCACCTTCCCCCATCCGATGGCCGTTTCACCCACTTTTGCGTTACCGCCAATCGCCCATGCCCCGAAGCCGATCTCGCTAACCTTCAGATCCGTATTGCCAAATGTTCTGTACTGCATAAACTCATTTTATACTCTTGTAAAGTACTTTAAATTTGACGTTCTATGACTGATATCAATAGACCCATAAGGGTTTTAGTTGCAAAGGTTGGGCTCGATGGCCACGATCGCGGTGCCAAGGTGATTGCTACTGCTTTGCGTGATGCCGGTATGGAAGTAATTTATACGGGCTTGCGCCAGACCCCCGAGATGGTAGTAAATGCAGCTCTCCAGGAAGATGTTGATGCCATTGGCATTAGCATTCTTTCCGGCGCCCATATGACTGTCTTCCCAAAAGTCTTTTCGCTAATGAAGGAAAAGCAAATGGATGATGTCTTACTTACAGGCGGCGGCATAATCCCGGAAGAGGACATGAAAGCCTTGCAGCAACAAGGTGTTGGGAAATTATTCCCACCGGCCACACCAACAACTGAGATCGCAGGTTACATCAAAGACTGGGTAAAAGAGCATCGCCCATTTTAATATTAACCATATGTACAAAACACTCCTAACCTCGTCGGAAAAAGGAATTCTCACCGTCACTGTCAACCGTCCCGACAAAATGAACGCTCTGAATAAGAACGTGATGTCGGACCTGGATGCAGTACTCAATTTTATTGAGACAACTGCAGATGTGAAGGCTGTGATCCTAACAGGCTCGGGCGAAAAGGCCTTCGTAGCCGGCGCTGACATCAGTGAATTTGTCGGGCTAAGCAACGACGAAGGAAAAGCGCTCGCGAAAAAAGGACAGGATATTTTTCACCGTGTAGAAAACGCTACTAAACCCATTGTGGCCGCTGTGAATGGCTTTGCCCTTGGCGGTGGTTGCGAACTGGCAATGGCCTGCCATTTCCGCGTGGCAAGCGACAATGCCAGGTTCGGCCAACCGGAAGTAAACCTTGGACTTATTCCCGGCTATGGCGGTACACAGCGTTTAGTTCAACTTATCGGCAAGGGAAGAGCACTTGAACTACTTATGTCCGGCAATATGATCGACGCGAGCATAGCCCTTGAATATGGTTTAGTGAATCATGTAGTACCTCAAGATGATCTTTTGCCAAAGGCAAAGATGATTCTCGAACAGATCATCACCAAGGCTCCCCTGGCCGTTGCTAAATGTATTACGGCTGCCAACGCGGTTTTCGGGACAGAGAATGGTTACGAGATAGAACTGAAGTCTTTTGGCGAATGCTTCACGACCAACGACATGAAAGAAGGCACTTCAGCTTTTTTGGAAAAACGGAAGCCACATTTCAAAGGTGAATGAATAAGATTATACCGGACGCCTTCCTCTTCATCAATTATTTTCAGGGAAGATCCTGATCGTCTTCATATAACGTCCATGGTAATAGTCGTTAAATGGCGTAATTGTTACCCCATGCTTCTTTCCCGAGGTTGAGTGAATGAACTCCAACTGGTTATTGTCATTTGCGACTACCAGCCCCATGTGACCGACAAATTTCTCTGTACTGTCTGTCCCGGTGAATAAGATCAGGTCTCCCGGCTTGGCCTTCTCTGGTGGGATAGGCTTCCCAACATTAGTAAAGTCAATCGAGGACCTTGGAACGAGGATATTAAAGTGACTGAATACATAAGTAATAAACCCCGAACAGTCGAACCCTACTTTCGGATTGGTTGATGCATATTTATACGGTGTACCAATCAAGGTCTTTGCAAATTCCACGACTTGCTGCGGATGTACATTTTTGGTCCGAATCTGTGACGATGGCACGAGTACCGAATCCCTCTCGACTGTATCCACAATCAAAACGGCGGAATCCCTTCTTGTTGAGCCTGCCATCGCCTTCAGGCTGTCAACGGAAACAAGTTTGGCAGAATCCTGCTTGTTTTGATCCTTGTCACGCCACACAAAAATGCAGGACGACAACGCCACACTTGTCACGATGATCCATATAAGTTGCCTCATTTACCGCTGGTTTTCCTTTATGAAAACCAATTTCACGCCAGTCCTGAGCTAAATCAGTACCAAACCGGGAAAGGCTTTTTAGATTGTAAATTATCTTTGCGCCACTTAAACCAATAATATGTCAGAATACCGCATAGAAAAGGATACAATGGGCGAAGTGAAAGTTCCCTCGGACGCATTTTACGGGGCCCAAACGCAACGCAGCATTGACAACTTCAAGATAGCACAGGACATCAACCGTATGCCCAAAGAGATCATTAGGGCATTTGCCTATCTCAAGAAGGCAGCTGCTATTACCAATTTCGAGGCAGGTGTTTTGCCAAAGGAAAAGATGGAGGTCGTCTCAAAAGTATGTGATGAGATCCTGGAAGGTAAACTTGATCAATATTTTCCCCTTGTTGTCTGGCAAACGGGTAGCGGCACTCAAAGCAATATGAATGTGAACGAGGTAGTTGCCTATCGGGGACACGTATTGAATGGAGGCCAGCTCACCGATAAAGAAAAATTCCTTCATCCGAACGACGATGTCAACAAATCACAATCATCGAACGATACTTTCCCTACTGCGATGCACATAGCTGCTTACAAAATGCTTGTGGAGACAACCATTCCCGGTATTGAGAAACTGAGAAACACACTGGCAGCAAAAAGCAAGGAATTCATGAATGTCGTTAAGATCGGTCGCACGCACTTCATGGACGCCACACCACTTACACTTGGACAGGAGTTCAGCGGCTATGTTTCTCAATTAGACCATGGGCTGAAAGCGATTAAGAATACCTTACCGCACCTGTCTGAGCTCGCACTTGGTGGTACTGCAGTAGGTACCGGAATAAATACTCCTCCCGCCTATGCTGAAAATGTAGCTAAACACATTGCTCAACTTACCGGTCTGCCTTTCGTAACGGCAGAAAATAAATTTGAATCCCTTGCCTCCCATGATGCGATTGTAGAGGCACACGGCGCCCTGAAAACTGTGGCAGTCAGCTTAATGAAGATTGCGAACGATATTCGTATGCTGTCTTCCGGACCGCGTTCTGGCATTGGTGAGATCTTTATTCCCGATAACGAACCCGGCTCTTCCATAATGCCCGGTAAAGTGAATCCTACCCAATGCGAGGCACTTACGATGATCGCTGCGCAGGTATTAGGTAACGATGTTGCTATCAATGTAGGTGGTTCAATGGGCCACTTTGAGCTAAACGTCTTCAAGCCTGTTATGATTTACAACTTTCTTCATAGTGCCCGCCTTATTGGAGACGGTTGCCAAAGTTTCAACGACAAATGCGCTGTGGGCATCGAACCAATCGAGGCCAATATCAAAAAACACGTCGATAATTCGCTGATGCTGGTGACTGCATTAAATACAAAGATTGGCTATTACAAGGCTGCCGAAATTGCTCAGAAAGCACACAAGGAAGGCACTACGTTAAAAGAAATGGCTGTGAAACTGGGCTACGTTACTCCCGAACAGTTCGATGAGTGGGTAATTCCTGCGAACATGGTTGGGAAACTGTCTTAATAAATACCATTCTTAATCTGCTGCCCCGGTGATAACCGGGGCATTTCTATTATTGTAACAATGAATGGCTTTTGCCTTTTAGCGCTAGCGAACTGCCTTTAGTTCAGCATCTTAGAAAGCAATGAGGGGAGATGCTTGCAGTTACTAAGTTCTTTTCCTAATTTAACATAGCATAGACAAACTAATCCTTGCCTTTTTATTCGAACCAACATGAAAACTCAACCGGAAACCACGATCCAATTTAGCGGATACCCACTGCGAATCGTCCAGGAGAATCCAAAAACTCTGAAGACAGAATTAACAGTCGTAAAAGCTGCCATAGGAACCGCAACGCCCTCCACTGGTGAGTTGCTCGCCAACAATCCCCAGAACTGGGATGTAGACTGGTTTAACAGTTATGAATAAAACTGGTATCTTCCATTAAGCTGCCCGCGGGAAGATTAAAAACCTGCCTATACAAATTTCGCCGGGTTACATCACCTGCGCCTGGTCACTAAGCTCCGAGTTTGCAGGGACCGTTTCATGATACTCCTCCATGTGCTTTCTTCTTACTAGTCTTTTTTGGAAAAGCAACAATGTGATCACGCCGACTGAAATAGAGGCATCTGCAATATTGAAAATTGGGCTGAAAAATTCAAATTCTTTTCCTCCCACGAACGGGAACCACGAAGGGAATGTAGAATGAACCATCGGGAAATACAACATATCCACCACGTTACCATGAAGAAAACTCTGGTAGCCGCCATGAGTGGTTAGATGCGCCAGGCCGTAGTAGTAAATGTATTGCTGTGACGCAGCATCGTACATCATTCCCTTGTCGAAAATCATCCCGTAGAACATACTGTCCAGCAAGTTACCAAGCGCCCCTGCATAGATAAGAGCTGCACAAATAATAAATCCTCTCGAATAGTTATGTCGAACGATCCGCACCAGGTACCATGTTCCAAAGATCACGGCGGCCAAACGGAACAAAGTGAGCGCCATCTTGCCCCAGCTCCCGCCCCATTTCCAACCCCAGGCCATTCCTTCATTCTCAATGAAATAAAGCTGCGCCCATTTCATGCCAAGGATGTTAATATGTTCTCCCATTTGAAAATGGGTCTTGATATAGACTTTCAGCGCCTGGTCAGCAATGATTATTAACAAAATAATGAGAACGGTGGAACGAAGTTTCACTTTTAAAAATTAAAGGCTCAAAGATAAGGGTTGAAGACAGCACAGGCCCACCAAAAAGGTTAATTCTACTCGTGAAAATAGATGCGTTTTACCCTTTGCGATATAGAGGTCATCACTTCATACGGAATCGTATTAATCCATTCCGCCACCGTCTGCACAGGCAATTTTTTGCCGAAAACTGTGACGTCGTCTCCTTCGCTCACGTTGTCAATGTCGGTGACATCAACCATGGTCATATCCATGCAAACAGTCCCTATCACAGGCGCGAGCTTGCCATTTATCAGCATTTTGCCCACCCCGTTGCCAAATTGCCTGGAATAACCGTCCGCGTAGCCGATGCGTACCGTGGCGATCAGTGAGTCCCTGCTGACCAAACCTTTCCTGTTGTAGCTGACAGTTTCCCCCGCTTTCACCTGTTTAAGCTGCGCAATGGTTGAGCGCAAGGTGGCTGCCGGCACTAGTTCAAGCACATCATCACTGTCGACTTCAATTCCATATAGGCCTATACCCAACCGCACCATATCCATTTGCAATGCAGGATGGCGAACGATACCCGCCGAATTAGAAATATGCTTCAAAAAAGGGTATCGCACATATTGCTCAATTATTTGTACGGCTGCGGCAAAGCGTTCTGCTTGCATTCCGGTAAATTGATCCTGTGAAGGATCTTCGCTCGCGGCAAGGTGACTAAAAACAGATTGGACGCTCAAGAGCGAAGTATCGACAACATGCTTTGCCATCTCTTCCACCTCTCGGGAGGAGAACCCGAGGCGGTTCATGCCGGTCTCAATTTCCAGGTGCACCGGGTAGTCTTTTATTGCCTGCTCTTCCAGGTATTTTTCAAAGCTGTACAGAAGATCGAAAGAGTA
>DATDNL010000181.1:0-5492 GCA_036518315.1 Flavisolibacter sp.
TGTAAGTGAGACTTACCGGCAGCGTGTAGTTTAATCCAAACGATAAGCGTTCATTTGGTTTGTAGGCGACACCTATCTTGCCGTTGACCCCAAGGGCGGTTAATTTCCTCATGTCTGCAGAAGCAACCACCTCAGAATAACCCAGTCCACCTGCTTCTGGAGGCCCGCTAAACAAGTCTCCGAATGTCATTCCGGTTTGAGGGTTGATCACACCTTTCATCATAGAAGGTGGCATGCTCATTGGCATTTGAAATTCAACCTGTCCGTAAACAAGATCCGCGGTTATTCCAACTGATAACTGTTTGTTCAACTGGTAGGCGATGGAACCGCCGCCTTGCATTACTGCAAATTTTGAATGGTAGGGCTGCATTACATATTTACCGGATTGATCTTTATAGAGCTCGTGATTCAAAGTGAAATCGGCACCCATACCTCCCTGGGTAAAGAAACCAACGCCGTAGGAAATTTTCCTGGAAGACTTATGGGTGAAAGCTAAACTACCAAGCGGAAACAGGTTGTCCTTGCCGTATGTAATATTATGCGCGTTTTGGAAGTAGACTTCAGGCGCCATCATTGAAACGCTTAAGTCAAGTTGCGAAGATCTTAAGAAGGACAACCCTGCAGGATTATTCATCATCAACGATGGTTTATCAAAAAAACCTGTGCTGGTGCCACCGCGGCCGCTCGTGACGGCATCATACCCGATGAGTTTTGTTCCATTCTGCGACCATGTGATAGTTACACTGATAAGTAATACAACTAGTAAGATCGATAGCTTCTTCATACAGTTTGTTTGGTATAAAATTGTTGTTGTCTCACACCACCTTTATTTCTGGTTGAAAGACAATGGTCGATTTGACCGAGTTGGAAATAAGGCAAGCTGCTTCTGCTTTCTGTAGTATCCTAAGCGCTTTTTCTTTATCTGTCTCTTTTGAAATTGTAAGAACAGGTGCGAGTACAATTTCACTTATCATCAGTTTACCATCCACCTTTTCAAGCTTTCCGTCGGCCTTGCTCTCGAAGTTGATAAACCCAAAGTTTGAGTTTTCGGCAATCGCCAGGAAGGTGGTCATGAGGCAACTGTTTACCGCAGCAACTAACAGGTGTTCAGGAGACCAAATGCCGGGAATACCTTTTGGGAATTCGGGTGGAGTGGCTACTTCAATGTTCTCATTCAATACGGGAGAACTCATGAGCCCTTTTCGTTCTGACTCCCAGTTTAGCTTCACTTCATAATGATGTATTGTGTCCATAATGGTAGAATTTGAGTGTTCAACTTGTTAATCTGACCCAAAATTCTCATCGCAAAAAAGGGCTGTCCGTGACCGTGGTCACGAAAGCTGTTTTGCTGATAACGTTCATGTTTGTACATGACCAATGTCATTTACGCTACTAATTGCAGTCAGTGTAAGCAGGTTGTTTCTTTGGTATTGTTCGCACGTTTCTGGTCGACCGATTAACTTTGATGTATGACTGAAAAGGAATTGGGCCTGCACTTTCCTACTTTGGAAAAGGAATTACTATCGGAGATAGCAAAGTATGCCGATATAAAAACTGTTCGTGAAGGTGAGACTATCATGCGGACAGGACAGAACATTCGGGCTGCTATTTTGGTGGCTGAGGGATTGATAAAGATCTATCGTGAGGACGATGAAGGTGACGAATACTTCATGTACTACCTGGATAAGGGAAAGGCGTGTGCCATCTCGCTCGTGTGTGCATTGGGCTTGGGTACCAGTGGTGTAATGGCTAAAGCTGTGACAGATGCTACCATTCTTGCTATCCCGGCTCATTATGTTGATGAATGGATGGGCAAGTACAAAAGCTGGGCGCAGTTTGCGGTGACTTCCTACCGGGAGCGCTTTGAAGAACTGATGCAGGTAATTGATCATATAGCCTTCCGCAATATGGATGAACGCCTGGTCTACTACCTTAAACGTTACCAGGAAAAACTTAATACGAACACGATTTCTACTTCTTTTACTGAGATAGCCCAGGAGCTCAACTCTTCCCGCGAGGTTATCTCGCGTCTAATGAAGAAGCTTTCTGAGAAGGGCGCCGTAGAATTAATGGGCTCCCATGTTAAAATTATAGACTTAGATAAGGCAATTAGTTAAAACCTCTATCGGTGTGACTTGGGTCACGTGCAAAAAATGCCTGCCCCTGGAGTTTTGCAGGAAATGTTGGGATAATGCTCAAATTCCTGAAAAGCTTGTTTGACGACGATACTTCGATAAGTGAGCCCGGTCTCCTTGACGGCGCAGTTATTTTGGATGTGCGGCCGCCTTCCGAGTACCGGCAGGAACATCTCCGCGGCTCAAAGAATATTCCCATTAGCGAGATTAAATCGATGTTGGAAACGATACGTAAATGGAAAAAGCCAGTGATCACGGTGTGCAGGAGTGGAGTTAGAAGCGCTGTGGCTAGATCCGTTTTAGTTGCTGCAGGTATCGAGGCCTATAATGGAGGCCCATGGACGAATCTAAGAAATTGATATTATGCGTTTAGAAGTGAAAAAATGGAGTCTTATAAGACTCGTACGCCTGATCGTCGGACTGATCGGAACCATACAAGGTATCTTGATAGGAGAGGTGGCACTTTCGATATTTGCCTTCCTGCTGGTTTATATGGCACTCGCCGTCAAACCTAGTGAAAAAGTAGAATTGGAATTGGAGGAAGTTAGACCTCGTATTTAAAATTCACACTATGAAGAAGTGGATAATCACGAACAAATTATACTTTATCGGGGCCATTGTTGGCAGCGTTACAGGCTTCCTTTATTGGAAGTTCGTGGGATGTGTCACTGGCTCCTGCCCGATCACATCGAGCCCTTTGAACAGCAGTTTGTACTTTGGTTTCCTGGGCGCAATCGTCGCCAGTTTCTTCAAAAAGGAAAGCGTTTGGAAGGAGAAAAACAATTGAAATCCATTGCGGCGTGCACTGGCTGAAGATGGTTTATTTCAGTTCTTTTTTATATTCTACCAGTTTCAATACATCCCTAAGTTGCTTTTTTTGAGTTACCCTGGTTACCAGTGGTATTAGCTTTCCTATATGTTTTACATCTCTGAATTCCCTTTTGATTGCCTCGTCAATGTCAAGAGCAAAGATGCCGGGACAAGCCTTTTCTGTGAAATAAAATGCCGTTCTGAAATAATGATCGCCGGCTGATAACCAGAACACTGTTTTCTTTTTATACTGCGCCTTACAGAGCCATGCTTTTCCGTCGTTATAGTATCTCCACTCCACGTTCATACCGTAGTCTTTACTGGTGATAGTGTCGATCAGTTCTTCGTAAGCAGGAAAAGCTTTCCCTAACACGGTTTGAAGTACTTTGCTCGAAGGGGAGACGGTCGGTTCTTTTAATGCTATGGTTTCCATAAAGAAAATTTGATGGTGTCGAATAATGAATAAGGTGTGATTAAATTTAATGAAAGGGAAAGTTCGTAACAATGACGATGGTTATAAGGTTTGTGGTTTGTAGTTTGGGTCGTTTATAAGGAGTCGCACAATCCACTTTACTTAGAAACTTCCTGGCCGCTCACAGGATACTCCCGCCCACCTTTCTGCCTGCTTTTTACTGGGTTTTGCCCGTGGATACGGGTTGAATAAAGCCTTTCAAGCTAATGGACAGTCGTCTCCGAAGATTCAAATGTCCTGTAGTTGCTCCGTATATGCTCCATATATGTCCCGCCTCTTTAAAGATGCGGGACATATGCGGGACATATGCGGGGCATATGCGGGACATATATGGGACATCCCATCATTCGCCACAGATTTTCTATTTCGCGGATCAAGCTGTTCCATTTATCTGTGACCATTTGGCTGGTCCCAAAGGATGGACGCCTCTCTTTTAAATTTGATAGTCGTTAGTTAATTCGGTTGAGTAAGTTGAGAGGGTGGGTTATGGAGGGTTATTAATATGCCTCGGGATTTTCACGCTGGTTAGGGGCAGGCGTGTTTCTATTTCACATGATATGGAGTGGGCTTTTCATGAAGTATCCATAGGTAATCCAGGTAGTCCATGACTTTGCGGGGGCGCAGGGTGGGAATGGGCATAGGAGTGCTATCTAAGATCTACTCCGTGAATATAGACGCACGATTCTATGCCGGTCATAAAGATGCAAGAGTGAGTTGCCGGACTCGAACTTTTCCGGAATATCCGGAATCAATACCTCGACCGGCTATAAGCTGAATAGAATTACTCCGAGCACTATCACAGTAATAATGATATACAAATAATCTCTTTCAAGAATATACCCGATAATAGAGAAAACGATCCTTGCAATTGGCGTGGCAATCAGGATAAAAAGACCTAATTGTATAATTGACCTGCCTCTTCCCTGGAAGGCAGAATACCAAACTTGTTTGAATTCTGACAAACGTTTCGGTTCGCCAAGAAACTTTTTGTAGTTCGGCGTTTCAGTGCCATGTTGAAGAAGGTAGAAGGCGGCGCCAATCAAAACGACAAACAGCGAGGCCAGGACACCGTAACGCAAAAGATTCCCCATGATATTTTCAATATCGCGGTCCTGTATCTTATGTTTTGGTGTTGATTCCATTACATTCTATGTTGAATGCCATTATAGATCATTTCTATGGCAAGAAATAAGATCACAATAGCAAACAATATCTTAAGCGTTTTTGTTTTTGCGGTAAATAATATTCTCGTTCCAAAGAAAGCGCCGATCAAAACGCCGGCTACCACCGGCATAGACAAACCCGGATCGATATAACCCCTTCTTAGGTAAATTCCGGCGCTGGCTGCTGCCGTAACACCGATCATGAAATTGCTAGTGGTGGTCGAAACTTTGAAAGGCACTTTCATAATGTGGTCCATGGCGATCACCTTCAAGGCGCCCGAGCCAATACCCAATAAGCCTGAGATGATACCGGCGATATTCATCATTGCGAACCCGCCTACAACATTCTTCACGGTATAGTTTCTTTGCTGATCGTCTCCAGTTGGATAACTACCTCTTAGTTTAAGTACTCTTGCGAGCCGGCTTCCTTCTCCGGTCACCAGGTGATCTTCATGTTTCAATAATGAAACAATGGAAGAGAAAACCAGGATAAAACCAAAGAGGATAGCAATAAAGGAAGTGGAAATAAAAGTCGCTAAGAACGCACCCGTAATGGCTCCAAAGGTTGTTGCCAGTTCGAGGAACATACCCAGGCGGATGTTTGAAATGCCTTCTTTTACATAGGCTGATGCTGCTCCTGAGGAAGTTGCAATAACACTGATGAGTGAAGTCCCAATGGCATAATGAATGTCTACTTTGAATAGCAGGGTAAGCATTGGAATTAAAACAACTCCACCTCCCAGACCCGTAAGAGAGCCTAAAAGCCCGGCCATGATCGATATCAACAAGAGAGATATGGTGAATAAAAGGATTGTCATCAGTGATGCAGATAAACTCTGTCCAATCGTTATCAATAATCTAAACCTTTGCCATCCCCGGATCCATTTACGGTTGTAGATTAATACAAGCGCC
>DATDNL010000182.1:0-10164 GCA_036518315.1 Flavisolibacter sp.
CGCTCATTGCCAACATACTCTAAAAAAAGATGCCAGAATGATGGGCTGATTGTAAAAATTCTGTAGTTCCGCAAATCAAACAATCTGTAGAGGAAACTCGACGGTCATGGAGCACCCGTTGCCCGGGCTGGTTTGAAAGACCAGGCTGCCGCCTAATGTCTCTGCACGGGTGATCATATTAGTGATTCCATTGCCTTTACTCTTTTCTTCCAGGTCGAAACCGATACCGTTATCCTGAACCTGTATGGCAATTTCATTATTGGCTGCGGCGATCACCACTTTTACCGAGGTAGCCATAGCGTATTTAACCACGTTGGTAAGTTGTTCCTGAACGATACGATAAATGGTGGTTTGCAACTCCTGGCTGATAGGATGGTTCCTGATACCGTGTGAAAGAAATTCTATTGAGGTCTTTTTAGTGGCGTTAATTGTGTCGACGAGATCCGTGATAAGATCTTCAAGACCATAATCGTCCATTTTAGGGACCGCAAGCCTGCGCGACAGGCTCCTGATTTCTTCTATACAATAATTGATCTGCCGGATGGACCTTTTTAGCAGTTCCTTGTTCTGGGTGGCATCATGGTAGCTCAATTCCGTGTACAACTTCACGGTGGTCAGGACCTGGTTCACGTTGTCGTGCAGTTCCCTGCCTATAAGGCTCCTTTCTTTTTCCTGCGCCTCAATAGTGGCCTTGATGATCTTATTCTTTCTTTCCTTGCGCTCCTGCTTTAGCTTTTTTTCGAGTTGCACGCGCTCGGTGATATCCTTTGCCTTCAGGCAAACATGTGTCACTTCGCCCGTTTCACAAGGCACCGGGTGATAAATAACCTCATACCAGGTTTGACCGGGCAGGTCGACCTCGGAGACGGAGGACTCGTTTTCAAAAGCTTTCAGAAGAAGGTCTTTGTGCAGGTCGACTCTTTCAGGAGCAACATATTGGAGGAAGGATTCGCCCACGGCAGGTCTTTTGTCGCACCGTTCGAGCAGGCCCTGCGCTGCGCAGTTGATATAGCTGATAGTAAGATCTCTTTCAAGTATACAGATACCGTCCTGGAGGGCAAAAAGCGCCCGTTCCAATAGGCTTAAGGGTTCAACTGAAATCGTTTGGTTCATCCAGAAATATTAGATATTGCCCGCAAAGAAAGGAAATCATGCAGCGCCCGATTGACTATTTCGGTGATTACAGGGGTTTTAGTGGCAGTTTCTGCTAAAATGGAGATCAGATATTGCAAAATAGTAATGTATTGTCATCCCCAAGGTTCAAAACCCTAGGAAAGCACACAGTTACCAAGGCTTATCCGGGGAGTATCCGAGACTTAACCAAACGAGGGGTAGGAGAAGGCTGGTCAAGGACGGGCGATCAGCTACCACGGGAGCCACCTGTCAGTCCTTTTTTATTAAGACCTCCACCGGCTGCCTTGGAGTTCTTAGTAATAAACTTAGACGACGATCCTGCGTTTTTCTGATTCTTGCCACCCTGCTTCTTGTCTCCCTTCTTGTTTTGCTGATTCAGTAATCCCATAGGTCTAATTTTCTCCAAAAATAGTCTTCAAAACGACTACATGTATGGCGACATCCATCATTGAGGGGTGTTCTTGTATAGAATCGTTAAAAAACGTAAATGAATTTTGGAGTTGAATTATTGATATACTTTTCCAACTACCTTTACGTTCTCTAAGCAGTACATTTTCTCATAAAGCAGTCAATTTTTTACGACCCCTGTTTCTACAGGGGTTTTTTATATTCTACCTTTCCTGCACAATTCAATATATGGAGTTTGCATTGCTTGAAAGTTTTGAAAACTATATTGATGCCCACATTATCGCGGGACGGTTAGAGAACGAGGGCATACAATGTTGGCTGAAGGACGAGAACACGGTGACCGTAACTCCGTTCTTTTCAAATGCAGTTGGCGGTATCAAATTGATGGTGGCTGCTGATCAACTGGAACAGGCAAAACAACTGTTACACCAGTTCCTGATGGAGAAGAAGAGCAACCTGGCCTGTCCCTATTGCGGGAGCCATGATATTGAGTTGCTGCCTTCGGACAAACCGATGAATATGTTGGGCGCCATTGGCACGTGGCTGGTTGGCCGATATGCCATTTCAACTGATAACGAATGGACTTGCTACAACTGTCAAAAGAAGTTTAAAGAGCCTGTAGACACGAGCAAGGAGAGCCAATGGGGCGAAGAACAAAACAGCTAGCCGGAACCCGGTCATGCAACATGTGAAGATCCTGGCTCATTGATCACAACTGTTGCAAACCAACCGTTCATAGATTTTTATTGGTACCGTTTTCTTTCATTCTTAACTTACAGACTCAAAACACGATCACCATGAAATATTTCTTTTCAGCTATTGTTTTCAGTTTCTCTTTATTGGTGGCAACTGCAGTACATGCGCAGCAGGACAAATCAAAACGGGCAAGCCCACCGGCACAGGTATCGGAGAAAATCAAGAGTGGTGCAACCATCACCATTGATTACAGCCAGCCCTCTTTGAAAGGCAGGGAAATCGGGTCGAGTGTGGAACCGATGAAGAACCAGGTATGGCGTATGGGTGCCAATGAGGCTACTGTTTTCCAGACCGATAAAGACGTTACCATAGACGGCCAAAAGCTGCCTGCGGGCAAGTATTCCTTATTTGGATTGTGGGATGACAAGGGCTATACATTGATCTTCAATAAAGCTTATCAAATTTGGGGAACGCAATATAAAGATCACGAGAAAGAAGACGCGCTGAGAGTGGCTGCCAATGTGAAGACAAGTGGTAAGGTGCAGGAGAAACTAACCTACACAATTGACAAATCAGGCCTTGTTAGCCTGCTATGGGGCAATATGGATATCAGCTTCAACGTGAATTGATATAGCGAACGCTTTTAAAAGGTCCCGCCTAAGGCGGGATTTTTTTATGAGCAAGCAGCCCCATGCGCAACAATGGCATCATTTTTTTTACAGATCAGGAAAAGATAGTTATGAAAAAAGCGTATTTCACTTTGCTGGCGGTGTTGACAAATATCATGTTGTTTGCACAAGAAAAAACTACGCAAGTTGACGTAGATGTAAATAAAAGTACTAGTAGCGGAAATTGGTATGCTTCACCATGGGTGTGGATCGTAGGTGCGGCAGTATTCATCCTTTTATTGGTAGCGCTGACGAGCGGCAGCAGGGGTAGCAGCGACCGAGTGGTAGAGAAGCGAACGGTGATACGTGACTCGGATGTCTAAGCCAAAATATTACTGCCTGCACGCCGACCTGCAGGCAGTTCCTCTAATTGGTAACTTTCCAAATAGAGCGATTGTTCATAATTAGATAAAGAAGCGTTTACGTTTGTATCATGGGAGGTTATTTTATTTGTAAATGGTGAGCAAACTAAAGTTCTACTTCCGCAATCTTCTACATAGGCGGTTCCCGGATTTTCTTTCTATACTTCTCCTACTGTCGCTCATACTGTTCTGCTTTACTGAAATCAGCAGTGTGGTCCGGCACCTGTTCCAAACATTCTAGCCTGGCCATCGGCAGGGTTAATATGAACAAATTATTAACAGGAAGGAGCAGACGATAAAATAGTCGTACATTTTTTGCTAAGTTTTCTAAACCCTTTTTTTATGAAATGGGCACTTACCCAGGTAACCAACGAATTGCACTATTGGAAGATGGACCAGGGCAACTGGTCTGCTGAATTAAAATACAATGGTCGGGCACAAAGCTTTCGACTCACCGCAGGAGACAAGAGATTGTTCTTCGTAGAGAGGACGGGATTCCTTCAAAGTAAATTTTTGGTGAGGACTGAATACAGTCAAATTGCAGGAGAGGTTCATCCAGGCAAAAGCCGCTATTCAGGAGTGGTTACGATTGAGAACAAGAAGTTCCATTATTTAGTTGCTGAGCATTCACTTCAATTATCAAACAAGGAGCAACAAATTTCTTTAGCTATTGACGGAGAAGATGCCGAGAAGTTGACTACGGCTGAACTAAGCGCCCTCCTATTTAGCACATTAAGAGTGGCGAATAAACAGAGTGCGCCACTTGAAATGGCTTAGGAAAGCCAGTGAACCAATTTCTCTGTCTTCCGATTACCTGCACTAGAATTGAAACAATCACGGAACGAAAGCGTATCCTTGTCACTGTTTATCCGTGTCCTCGAGTAAGGCATCAATATTTATTAGTTTCAAATAGGGCCTTAATTCAGACAAATCCCTGAATGGCTTGATGAAAAGAGGCTCCTCTTCGTTTTCGAAAAACACTTCCACATAAAAATTATAGAGGTAGAACAGTTCGACCCTGAATTTTTCCGTTTTCCTTGTCATCAGGAAGACGCCATCTGTAAATAGCAACTGAGCCTGAATATTTTCATCGAGCCTGCGATAGTCATTGCAAGTGTACATAGTAAGTTTTCAATAAAGGAACAGGCTTTTACTCTAAAAGAATCGCAATCAGCGTTATGAAATAGTTAGGTAAAAATGACTTTTGTTTTACGCGGTTTGATTTAATATATAGTTAACCAAATTAGAGCATGCCCACCTTTATCTTGCAGGCTCAATTTTCTCATGTGTGTGTAACCCGAATGTCTTTACATCCGGGTTCGTTTTTTTTACGACGACACACATCGCCACCACTAGTGTCCTCCACTATCCTTAAGTAACGATAATTATTCCCAGGTAATCGGATCATGCTTGCAAAGCCAATGCAAAACATGTCTTCTTGTATAAACACGATTGACGACCGAACGACACCAGAGGAATTCACCGCATGGTGTAAATAAAAACCGCTGCAGGGCAGCGGTTGGAAGAGAATACGAACTAACTGGAACAATTGATGCAAAGCAACAAGGTTAATGCTACCAGGCAGTTTCGAATTTATTATCTAATTGTTATCACTGGCTTGACATTCGCGTTATGCCTATAAAAAAGCAAGGCGAAGCTTAGAAAAGCCTCGCCTCATTAGGAACTCTAATAATAGAGAAATAGATGTTACCTGTTCCATACAGCCCAACCGGTCGTCCAATCGCCGGATGCATCCAGGGCACCGCGATAAGATACTTGCGTGAAGAAAGCATCCTGCAATTGGGGCAGGTCGAACTTGGCACCTGTCAAAGCAGGAGAACCCGTGGCCGGTTTCAAATTAGGTGTGGCGTTATTGAAAGGGTCAGTAAGCCCGATAGCACTTGCACTGGCGAAATACTGGCTACCATTGGCGGTTTCGGTCATGGTCTGTAAACCAGTATTATCCATAAATGCGGAAGACGATATTGCCTGGTATGGGTTCTGCACCGCATTGAGGAAACTGTTATAAAATTTACTGACTCCTTTTGAATAGTAAGAGTTGGTTGAATCATTTTCAACGATCAAGCCGCCCTTTGCACTTCCCATGACGATAGAATTGGCAAGAATAAACTTACAACCTCTTCTCCAACGCATACCGAAACCATAGTCTGCGCTCGTTCCGTTTGTACCAGGTGCGTTATTAGGCCCGATTGCCGTGAAATTGGAAAGAATAGGAAAAGTGATTGGAGGTCTGCTTAATAAGAAGCCATTCGAA
The DNA here is from genome assembly GCA_036518315.1 of Flavisolibacter sp. Lineage (GTDB taxonomy): Bacteria > Bacteroidota > Bacteroidia > Chitinophagales > Chitinophagaceae > Flavisolibacter. The sequence goes on from DATDNL010000182.1 coordinate 5,544, forward strand.
GGATTAACATTATCCACTTCAAAATTGTTGGAGATATCCCCCGTAGTTCCTTTATTATCAGTGAAAGCCTTATCCTTAATTGAAATTGCAAACTGAATCTTACCCCTGAAACCGTCGTCCATATCATAATCATCATCAGCGCAGTTGTACGCAATTAAATGTTTACAATTCACGGTGCCGCCAAAGAATTCAAAAGCGTCATCCAGTCCACGAATAACTTGTACATAGTCAATTGTGGTCCCGCTACCGACTGCGTAAAGTGACAGACCGTTTACCTCGTCACCTGGATTCACTGCTTTGCCGGCATACTCAATCCTAACATATTTCAGTGTTCCGGAGCTGTGTGCATCATTTGTACCGCCGAATGCGCTAAAGGCAGCATCTAAACCACCTTCCATCACAGCATGGTTACCGTTGCCCGTAGCTTGCCCAGCTAAGACCACTCCGCCCAAATCGCCCGGAGCTTTTGTAGTTTCAGCTGAAGTGAAGACGATAGGATCTGCAGCTGTTCCGACTGCATTAATCTGCGCATCACGATAAATTACCAAGACGCCTGCGGAATCTTTGTTGGAAACTACCTGGGTTCCCGGTTCGATAGTAAGGGTTGCACCGTCTGTAACATAGACATACCCGCGAAGACGATATTTATAGTCTTTCTTCCAGGTAGTGCTGGTTCTGATCACACCTCTCACATCGATTGTACTTCCGGCGGGCGGAGGATTTGTGCCGCCTGTGCTCGTGTCGGTGTTGTTGTCGCTTTTCTTACAGGAAGTAACCGCGATCATTACACAAAGGCCAAAAACAATTAAACTTCTAGTGTTCATAATTTTTTATTTGCTCGGCGAAACTATTCGCCTGGTGTTACGTAATTATTATCGAAGCTTTACCAAAAGGTTATTTGAAACTGTAGCGGATCTTCAATGACATACCGGAGCCGTACTTATAGCTATTAATGACTCTATCTGTAGTTGCGTCATAGTGTGTTTTAGAAGGATTAGCATCGTACTTATAATACCATGAGTAGGGTTGCCCCAGTAAATCACTGACTGTAAACTTTGCTTCCAGCCTGTTATTTAAAAACTTCTTACTTACCTGGAAGTCTATCACATCCCTTGAGTTTTCAAAGATGTTATTGCCAGCAGCGCCGCCTGACTGTGCCAGTACTCCGCGAAATTTTAATCTCTGTCCTATCCGATTATAAAACACATTAAAGGACACCTTATCATCATCCGTGGTATAGCTTAATCCTCCATTAACCAGGTAAGGCGACTGCCCTTGCATAAGACTGTTGATCGTCAGTGTTCGATATTTTACAGACCCATTCATGTAGGCCGCGTTGGTATAAAACACCAACCTGTCAAAGAAAGAATTATTGATAAAACTGAGTCTCTTTCGAAGCTCCATCTCAACACCATACACGTTGGCGTTTACTGCATTATCATAACCTAAGACATCATTTCCCAAATTGACTTGCTCAATAGGATCGGCAAATTTTTTATAGAACATACTGACAGAAAAGATTTCACCTGACCTTGGAAACGTTTCAAACCTAAGGTCGCCGTTCACACTTTTACTTCTTTTTAGTCCGGGCTTTCCTATTACAGTGAAGTTGTTCTCATAATCATACACACGATAATCCGCCATTTCACGAAACTCAGGGCGATTCACGGCTTCAGAGCCCGCAAGCCTAATATTTGTTTTATTAGTCAGAGCATAAGTAAAGAGAAGCGAAGGCAAGACATCGGTGTTGTCTAAAGTCGTTTTGTTCTTTCCCTTCGCTGACAATTCCTGCGAATACTTTTCTACCCTGGCACCCCAGGTTAGTTTGACTTTGTCACCCAATTTATTATCCAGCATGGCGTAAGCACTAGTCAATAATGCTTTGCCATCGTAGTCAGTAGAATTGGCCGGGATGTTACCGTAAATGATTCCGTAGTTGTCAATGTTTGAAGGCGTCATAAGCGTATTGAACGTAGTGCCTTTTGCTTCATCGATACGAATGCCATAGGCGTTGGTTGTGGCGAGCCCCAAGGCATCCACTTCAACTGTCCTGTTGCGGTAATAATTGAGCGTACCGATTTTCAGTTTTTGTGCTTGTCCTTTCCACTGAAACTCCCTGGTTACATTGGCAGTCGCACCAAAAATATTCTCAGTAAGGAACGAGTAGATTCTTCCGGCGTCCTTGATTATTGGAGAATTCTCGTTGTTCAATTTGATGTAATAGTTTTCCGTTCCCGGATCCGATACGTAAGTCAAAAGGTGTTGATCTGGCTGCCATCTGTAGGTAAGGCCATAAGACGTATTCCAATCGACGGTCCATTTATGATTTAAACTATGCAGGCCCTCAACTACTGAATTCAGTATGCCATTTCCTGCAGCTTCTGTATTCTGGCTTTTATAATTGAATGGAATAACACTGGGGTCGCTTAGTGATACTCCACCACTACCTCCGACACCGCGACGGAGCGACTGGCTGTTAATGAAATCGTTGTTGTATAAGTTCTTCCATGAAATTTTGCTCTTGCCAAAAGAATAGGTAAGATTTAGTAACCCTGATAAACTGCTTCTTATATCGTAGCTGGCAGTATTATAGGTATAATCATGCAAATTATAGTTTGGAAATTCATTCCTTTCCCTTTCTACGATCCGCCGCCCATTATTATAACTGACAGAATAGATGTACCCAAGTTTATTCTCCTTAATGAGCTTAGTATTTCCCCCTGTATAGGAGAAGCCGAAATTGGGCTGACTTTGATTTGCAGCAAATGAACCATAGCTATTCGGGAATTTCTTTGCAATAGAAAGTTTGGTATCGTTATCCAGGTTGCTGTAGGCAGAGCCCCTGTATTGGTAATACGACCCGGGGATTAATCTTTTATTATCAAAGTATCCGAGCCAATCCAATTGGCCTTTTGGATAGCCCCTGTAAAAGTCTTTACCGGTAGTGAGGGAGTTGTAACCAACTGACACTTCCAGCTCGCTAAGATTCTTGGTTGGGAAATCTCTTGTAGAGATCTTTACGGCTCCTCCAGAAAAATCCCCCGGCAAATCGGGCGTGGCGGACTTATAGATGGTGATATTATCTACCAAAGAAGCAGGGATGATATCAAAAGAAAACGCTTTTTTATCGGGTTCTGTACTTGGCAATATTGAATTGTTAAGCAATGAAGTGTTATAGCGCTCGGAAAGGCCACGGATGATGACAAATTTGTTATCCTGTATAGATGTACCGCTAACCCTTCTCAATACTTCGCTCGTATTTCTGTCAGGGGATTTCTTGATTACTTCGGCAGAAATAGCGTCTGAAATAGCCGAACTGTTTTTTTGTATGGAATACAAAGTTGCAGCGGTCTCTTTCCTCGCACTTGTTTTTACCACTACATTGCCCATATCGACTGCAGACGTTCTTAATGCAATATTGACAACGTTATTCCCGAAGCCTGGTTGGACATCGATAAGCTCCTTGCTTTGATAACCGACACTGGAAACCAGGATTCCATATTTTTTGCCGGCTTCCAGAGAAAGAAAGAAGCCGCCTTCTACATCTGTCCTCGTTCCAAGGTTTGTTCCCTGAACAACTACAGAGGCACCAATTAAAGGGGAATTTGTTGAAGCATCGGTCACTTTTCCCACAAACTTGATTGACTTGACCTGAGCTACCGAAGCGATAGTAAAAAGGCATAACAAAATGCCCGTAAGAGTTCCTTTCACGAATAGATGATTTATTCGGACAAAACTAGATTTGTGTTGTTAGGGAATTCTTACCGCGATGTTACCATAACATGAACCGAATGTTACCTGAATGTTACCAGCACTTTTTTTGAAAGACCGGTTATCCGTGTAACCTGAAATAAAAACGTATCTTAGAAAGACCACCTTCCGAAAGCTCCCTCCGTTAGATCGATAATACACTACCAACTGCTATTAATATGCTTAAAACAGCCGTCCTCATTCTTGTGCTTTGCATTGGAGAATTGTCATTTGCACAAAACACTGAACAGGAAATCCGCAAATGCGTCGTAGCCTTTGTGGACAGTCTAACGCCGCTACAGAAGAAAAGAGCACTCCTGGATTTCAACGACACAGCCCGGATCAAATGGAATAACCTGCCAGTGGGTTTGCGCGCGAGAGTTGGCATTAATATCGGGAGCATGACAGACGAACAACGTAAACTGGTGCACCGTATCCTTTCAGCTTCTCTTAGCTCGCAGGGATACCTGAAAGCCACAAGTATTATGCACCTTGACAACCTACTGAACATTTTCGTGGATACTATGCACAAGAGAAAGGAAATTGATGACAGTGCTTACCAGATGATGAAAGATCTGAAATGGTCGCACGAGAACTATTACATGGCTGTCTTCGGCAACCCTGCTGGCGAGGGTGATTGGGGATATAAATTGGAAGGACATCATCTTTCAGTGAACTTTACTTTTCACGAGCACCAATTGTCCGTAACACCAATGTTTGTCGGCACGGACCCGGCAGAATATCCAATACTTCAATATGCAGGATGGAGAGTGCTATCAAAAGAAGAAGATTTTGGTCTTAACCTGATAGGATCGTTGTCGCCCCAACAAAAAGCAAAGGCCACGATGAGCAATGACGTTCCTGGAGATAT
>DATDNL010000183.1:0-4863 GCA_036518315.1 Flavisolibacter sp.
GTGCTGCATTGGAAGTGTTGAGTTCGTCGATATCGCTCTTCGTTTTAATAGTCTTTGGAAGCGACGGTCCCTTGCCTTCCTCCATCAATACTTCTAATCCCATCGCCTGTGGAATAACCAAAATATCGGAGAAGATAATGGCCGCATCCACACCCACCTGGTCTACAGGCTGGAGGGTGATCTGCGTTGCGAGTTCAGGTGTTTGGACGCGGGTAAAGAAGTCGTACTTCTCCCTGAGTTTAATATAATCCGGCAGATACCTTCCTGCCTGCCGCATCATCCATACGGGCGGACGGTCGACTTTCTCTTTTCTTAATGCTTTTAATAACAGATCGTTCTTAAGTTGGCTCATGTTGTAAATGGTGGTTGGTGACCGGTCAACCCTGGTTCACCACCCTTTTAAAATAGTTGATTACCTCCTGCAACAAGATTTCCTGCGCGGGTGTTTTGGATATAATGATTTTGCTTCCGCAAGCAGCAGCAATACTGTCTGCTGTCGTTCGACCAATGGCAAAACAAACGACATCCTTCTTTAGTTGATTAACAGAAAAGAAACTGTTGACGGCACTCGGACTAAAGAATAAGACGGCGTCATAGTAATCTTTACAGGCAACAGGGGTCTCCACCGTTTCGTACACCACTACTTCATGCACTTTAATTCCTGCCATCTTTAAGACCTTCGGTAATTCATCTCTTCGCCTGTCGCCACAGAAGAAGATCACTTCATCTACGTTCGCCGCAATTATCTTCTCGGCAAGCGCATTAGCATCGTCCGCTGTTGCTATAATAGTTCCGAAAGCGTCCAGGTTGTCTTCCAGTGCCTGCCTCGTCTTCCCTGCAAGTGAAAAGATCTTCCAGTTTGGCTGCACGGGATTGACATATTCATTTAGATACTTCTTGACAGCGTAAACGGAATTGCTACTGGTGAAGACGACAAATTGCTTATTACTTTCCAGCACCTGGAAGATTTCCTGCCATTTCTCCTTTGAAACAATAGGGTTCACCTTGATGGCTTCCTGCTCAATGATCTTAATACCGGTCTGTTCCGCCTCTTTTATAAGCGAAGGATCAAGTTTCTTCGTGCTTAAAACTTTATGCGTCGCCATCTATCGTTAATCCTTTATTGCGAATTCTCTTTACAATAGGGTCGCCACCTTTCAATAGAATTTCTTTTGCAGCGGTAAGCCCAAGGTTAGACGCATCTGCCAATGCAATTTGTTTTTCAATGTCAACCCTACTCTTTCCGTCGGGACTAACAATATTGCCCTTGAAAAATACTTCTTCGCCTTTCACTTCTGCAAGGGCAGAAATAGGAGTGGAGCACCCGCCAAGGAGGCCATTTAGAAAGTCTCTTTCTATTTTAGTACAAAGGTCTGTGGCGTCATCGTTCAACGCCTGGCAGCTTTTAGACGCGTAGTCATCATTCTCCCTGCAAACGACCATAATGGCTCCCTGTGCCGGCGCCGGCAACATCCAATCAAGATCGACTGATCTTTCAGGGCGTAAATGAATTCTTTCCAGTCCTGCTGCTGCGAATATGGCTCCCTGCCAATTACTTTCTTTAAGCTTTCTCAAGCGCGTATTTACATTGCCACGGAGGCTTTCAATCTTGTGATTGGGAAACTTATTAAGCCACTGCGCAATTCTCCGGACAGATCCTGTTGCTACTATTGCATGCGCAAAATGTGAATCTGGCTTCTCCGAAAGAGATACCTGCGCAAGAATCTTCTCTGTCGCTGGATCCTCAGGATGCGCTACAAAAATGTCTTTGTGGGAAGCTCTTTCAAGGACGGCAGCCTGTTGAATCCCTTGGGCCAGTTGCACGGGTACATCCTTCATGGAGTGCACAGCGATATCGATCCGATCGTTCAACAGTGCGGCATCAAGCGTTTTGGTGAAGACACCTGTGACACCCAACGCATAAAGAGGTGTTACGGTATCTACATCCCCCTCGCTCTTCATGTAGACGAGCTCCGACGCGACACCTGCATTCTTCAACAGATCTTGTACTAGTGTAGCCTGCCAAACAGCCAACTGGCTGTCGCGTGTACCAATTCGTAAAACTCTTTGCATTAATTTCTTGCGTTGATAAAATCGTTCAGCGCTGCAAGGTACTGACAACCTTTTTGGTTTTGCAGTTTGATCTTGCCGGCAGTGTCGTTCAATACTCTTTGTATTTGAACGTCCAGTTTCTTGGGGCAGGTAGTTGTTGGATTAGAATATGACGGGTGGGTGTAGAGCTCCTTCAGTTTTATCTTCAGGTGTTTGAGCATGGGCACGTGCCTGCGCATTTCGTACCACTCTTTGAACTCCTGCATTACTTCGGCTATGATAGCTTTCGCTTTGGGCACTTCCGCCAGGCGCATACGCAGGGTTTCGTCCTTCAACTTCGATAGCTCGTCCACATTCACCAACTGCACATTCGATAACTGCTGCGCTTCTTCGTGAACGTTGTAAGGAATAGAAAGATCGATGATCAGCTTCTCACCATGACCCTCAACATGTTCCTTGAGGATGGTAGGTTCCGGCGAATTAGTGGCCACCAGGATAATGTCAGCGTTGGCTATTTCGGAAGAAAGGTTTTCAATAGAAGCAGATCTTAGTCCAAGTTCCCGCGCTAGTTCATCTGCTTTTTCCGGAGATCGGTTAATCAGGGTAATATTTTTGGTCTCAAGGTAGTCGACCAGGTTCTTGCAGGTATTGCGGCCAATCTTCCCTACACCGAGTAATAGAATGTTTTTAGAAGAAGGGTTAGTAACAACCTGTTTGATATACTGAACCGCAGCAAAAGAGACAGATACAGTTCCGCCGCTCAACTCGGTATTGTTCTTAATCAATTTGGAGGATTGCAGTACGCAATTGATCAGTCGTTCGCAAAAGGCACCAATAAATCCATTCTCCTTGGAGAACTTAACAGCATTCTTTAGCTGGCCGACAATTTCATAATCGCCCAGGATCTGGGAGTCGAGGCCAGCACCGACACTAAATACATGTTCTATAGCCTCGCAACCATTCTTTATATACGCAGATTCAAGAAAGGTTTTGGAATCACCAGTGGTCTCGGAGCACAGCAGTTCCACCAACTGTCTACTGCTGTTGGCAAAGCCGTAAATCTCAGTTCTATTGCAGGTGGAGAGAATGAATACCTCGTTTAAACCCAGTACGGAAGCTTTTTGAAGAATAGTCGCGTATTGCTCATTATTAATGGCAAACTGCCCCCTGACACAGGCGTCGGATTTCTTGTAATTAATACCGGCTACGAAAAAGTTCGATATGTTCTTCAGGTATTCAGTGTTCATTTCGTTGGTAAACGATCTGGAAGCAAAAATAATTTGACAATCGCCACAGGCCTAAGAACTCTGTCATTGCTCTGTCATTTCACCGGTTGATTTTTATCAGCTCTCATATTGACAGCACCAATTGAAGAAGCTACTGAACCAGTTGTAACCTACATTTGTTGCCTAGTTATGAAAAGAGCCATCGTTTTGATGAACCTGGGTTCTCCCGACTCTACAAATGTTAAAGACGTTAAGAAATATCTTGACGAGTTCCTGATGGATAAACGAGTAATCGATAAGCCATGGTTGCTTCGCGCCCTGCTGGTGAAGGGAATAATTGTTCCATTCCGCGCGCCAAAATCTGCCGAAGCCTACAAAACCATTTGGACTGAAGAAGGTTCTCCATTAATTGTAATCTCTAAACAACTAGGGAATGCACTCAAGAAAAAGATAGAAGAACCGGTGGTCGTTGCCATGCGTTATGGCAACCCATCTCCCAAGCAAGCATTTGATGAACTGGTGGCAAATAACCCTGACCTCGAAGAAGTGATTGCTGTGCCCATGTACCCCCATTATGCGATGAGCAGTTACGAAACGGCTGTCGACTATGCGATCGAAGTACATAAGAAAGGCAATTACCGGTTTAAGCTAACGACAATTAAGCCTTACTATAACAATGAAGACTATATTAATGCCTTGTGTGAAAGCATCAGGCCCTATTTAGACAGGGATTTCGACCAGTTGCTGTTTAGCTACCATGGAGTGCCTGAGCGGCATATCTACAAAGGCGACATTACGGGTCAGCACTGTTTGAAGGCGGCTAATTGTTGCGAAGTGCCGTCCGAAGCACATCAATACTGTTATCGTCATCAATGTTGGACAACAACAAAGCTTGTTGCGGAGCGATTAGGTATTCCGAAGGAGAAGTGGGGTTTCTCATTCCAATCGAGATTAGGAAGAGATCCATGGCTACAACCGTATACCGCTGTTCGTTTAGAACAGCTTCCAAAGGAAGGAGTGAAGAAAGTGATGGTGGTTTGTCCTGCGTTTGTGAGTGACTGCCTGGAGACATTGGAGGAAATTGCAGAACAGGGGAAAGAATCTTTTCTTCACAATGGAGGAGAAAGCTTCGAAATGATTCCCTGCCTGAATGTGCATCCATTGTGGGTGGGTGCCATTGCAAAATGGATTAGCGAATACGTGGGCGGCAACAAGGACATGGTCCTTTCGTGAATGGTGAATTGTGAATGGTGAATAGTCAGCCGTTTTATTATCATTTGATTTTACCTTCCGCGGAAACACAGAATATGTTCCTGAAATTAAATCATCAAAAGCTGGATGTATATCAAGCTTCAAGGAGTTTTGTGCTAGAGTGTTATAAGCTTTCAAAAACGTTACCTCCAGAAGAAAAGTTCGCTATGGTGCCGCAAATCCGAAGGGCTGCATTATCTGTTCATTTGAACGTTGCCGAAGGCTGTTCGAGGAAATCTCGAGCAGAAAGAAAACGGTACTACGAAATAGCAAGAGGCTCAGTTATTGAAATCGATGCCGCTTTGGATATTGCAAATGCGCTCAATTATTTTAA
>DATDNL010000184.1:0-2151 GCA_036518315.1 Flavisolibacter sp.
GGGCGGTGCGCTTCTGAAGGAAAGAACAGGAAGAATGTACCAGGGCGTGCGTGGTATAGTTTCCCATTCCCGGAATAATTCGCTGCATCTCGTTTTGCATCGTATGGTTTTACTACAGTCAACTTTTGCGGAGAAGCTACACCGATTTCTTCCTTTCCAACAATAACATATTGCAAATCGATATACTGCCGATGCGATTCCCATAAAGTACTGTCAAAATCTTTTGTAGGATTTTCGGTAACAGATGCGTAAACATTGTCACCATCAATTTCGTGCCTGCCGAGAGAAAGTGTTGATAAGTTTTGGGTCTTTAGATAGTCGAATGCTTTGTCCCAAAAAACTTGATTTGCGTGGTACTGCTTATAAAACTCTACATAATTAACCGACTTGCTTGGTTCTAGCTGTAGTCCATTTAACCACTGCCGCTTCTTAAACCACTTTTTCGCCTGGTGTTTTGTCGGATTGCGAGGATCGGTATTGTTTGCAAACACTACCGTCGTCACAAGGCCGGTAAAAACGGCAAGGACAAGTAATTTTCTATACATGGATAGGTCATTTAGAAAATAGGGTGATATAAGAACGTCAAAAATAGCTATTACAGTCCTGTCGTTTATTAAAATCTAGTTAGAACTGAACAGTGGTCATCGTCAATTCACGGAAATGCCTTCTTCCATTTCAGACGAAGGATGTAGAACTATTTTTTGCGCGGGGGCTAGTTGCCCGTAAACCTGTGTGCTATCGTTGCTGTTAATGCCCTCCTGCACGGGCAAAAACACCGTCTTATTTTGCTCGTTTAGGCCAACGATGTATACTCCTTTGGTGGAGTGGACTATTGCTGATGCCGGCACAATAAAGCTATTTGCAGACGAGGTGATGGGGATCTTCACCTCAGCATACATACCGGGCTTGATCTGTCCATTGTTGTCGCTTACATCTAGCTCAATCGTTTCAGAACGAAGATTGGAGGTGATGACGCCCGATTTGCGGGCAAGTTTGGCTCTGAATTCTTTTTCAGGATAGGCAGATAAAGAAAAAGATATCCATTCTTTATTATTAAGGTCGGCGACCATGGCTTCGGGAATATTCACCGTAAGCCGCAACTTGTTAAGTTGCTGGAGCGACAGCATCGGACCATCGCTCGTTTTAACCGAGGGGCCAACTAATGCACCCGGGTGAATGTTTCTTTCGGTAATAACGCCGTTAAACGGCGCACGGACTACAAGATAGTCTTCGATTTCGGTAAGCCCCTTCAGACTGGATTCTTCGGCATTAAGATTCGCTTCATCTGACTGCATTTTTGATTGTGCGCTGCTTAAATCAAACGGAGACACAGTTCCGGGAGTCTTACTCGTTTGCAAAAGCCTTTCGTACTTCTCCTTGCTGATGAGGTATTGTTCGTTTGCTTTTGACAGGTTTGCCCTTGCTGTCTGAACCTGCTGGTTTATCTCAGGAGCTTCCAACGTCATTAAGACCTGGCCTTTCTTAACCGAAGAGCCCCTGTCTACATAGACCTCCTTTACGAAGCCAGACACCTTTGGAAAAATATCGACCGATTCAAATGGTAGCACATTCCCCGGAAGCTTAATGAATGAAGACATTGAGCTTTGCTTTACTGTAGTCAACTCTATTTTGTTGTCTTGATGTGCAGACTTTACAGTTAGGTCAACGGGCTTTTGCCTGCTTCCGCATGAAATGAACGTAAACGAAAGGATGACTATGATAATACTCAGTTGTGCTAAAGAAGCTTTTTGTTTCATGGTTTTCAACTTTGGTAACAATGAAGGAGAATGTAATGATGATTTATTTTGTACCCAGGCGAATGCCAGTGGCAGAATGAACAGGGCTGCTAAGGTTGATGCAAACAAACCTCCGATGACGGCGCGGCCTAAAGGAGCGGTTTGTTCCCCTGCTTCGCCAAGTCCGGAAGCCATGGGAATCATACCTGCAATCATGGCAAAGCTTGTCATCAATATTGGTCGGAGACGAATGGCCGCTGCAACGATCGCAGCCCTTTCTGCATTGGCGTATTCCAGTCGAAGCTTCTCGGCATTGGTCACAATTAATATGGCATTAGCAACGGAAACTCCGATGGACATGATCATTCCCATATACGATTGAAGATTGAGTGTAGAACCGGTTGCCAACAGGAAG
>DATDNL010000185.1:0-5785 GCA_036518315.1 Flavisolibacter sp.
CCAGCAAGACAGACTGCATTCGAAACGAAAAGAAAAGGAGCTACCGCTTTTGAAAAAGATCCCATCAAGGAATTCTGCATCCAAGTCTCAAACCAGGCAGAACAAGAATATTGTCGTTAGTGCGAAAGCAAGAAAAGAATACGCAAGCATTCTTGAGATCATCAAGAGAAAGGTGCCCGATGCGCCGAACACCAAAATGCCGACGAACATAAGACCGATGTTGGCGACACTGGTTGACGAGCCGTTCAGTGGCACGGATTGGCAATTTGAGCTGAAATTGGATGGCTACCGCACATTAGCCTATCTGAATTCCGGGAAAGTTGACCTCCGCTCAAGAAAAAACAACTCCTTTAATAAACAGTTTGACGCCATTGCCGACTCACTTGCTGATTGGAAGATCAATGCGGTTATTGACGGCGAAGTGGTGGTACTGAATGAGGAAGGAAAGCCTGACTTCAATAAGATACAATTGTGGGACACGCACAGGGATGGCAACCTCGTGTATTATGTATTTGACCTCCTGTGGATTGACGGTTTGAACATTATGAATGAGCCGTTGCACCTAAGAAGAGAGATCCTGAGAGAGCTGATGCCGGAGTCGGGAACGATTCGTTATAGTGATCATATTGACGACATAGGAAACGAATTTTTCGAAATAGCACGGAAGAACAGCCTTGAAGGTATTATAGCCAAGAAAAAGGATTCGGTTTACATCCCCGATTCTCGTGCGAAGACCTGGTTAAAAATAAAGGTGGAAGAGAGACATGAGGCGGTGATTTGCGGGTACACGAGGAAGAAAGATTCAGACCGGCTATTCAGTTCTTTGATACTTGGTGTTTATGAAAGGGGTACCCTTAAGTTTATTGGGCAGACAGGTACAGGTTTTACGGAACAGATGCAGGAAGAGCTAACGCAGAAGATGAAACCGCACATTACCCGGAAGCTTCCATTTGAGGAAAAACCATCTATACCAGGTAGTGATATTGTCTGGCTGAAACCATTTTTGGTTTGTGAAGTGAAATACGCCGAGCTGACGAACGAGCGATTGATGCGTCATGCTTCATTCCAGGGACTGAGAGAAGATAAAACTGCATTTGAGTTAAATAACGAGGAGGAGCAGGATACCGACGAAATAATCGCCGAAATAGAGAATGAAGAACATGATTTCATAGATAGTAGCAAGGAATCACAAATTGTTACAATAGACGGGCACGATTTGAAACTTACCAATCTAAAAAAAGCCTATTGGCCGAAGGAGAAGATCACCAAGGGCGAGATGTTGAAATACTACTATGATATCGCCGACTATATCATGCCCTACATGAAAGATCGTCCACAGTCGCTGAACCGATTCCCTAATGGAATTAATGGCGAAAGTTTCTATCATAAGAATGTCGGTGGTAAGGTTGACAAGTGGTTGAAGACATTTAAACGCTTTAGTGAGTCGACCTCGGAACCGAAGGATTTCCTCATCTGCACAGATACCGCATCCTTGATATATATGGCGAATTTGGGTTGCATTGAAATGAATCCATGGCACTCACGAGCCCAGTCACCGTTGTACCCCGACTGGAGTGTGGTCGATCTTGATCCGGGAGAGATATCTTTTGAGAAGGTGATCGAAACAGCGCACGTAGTGAGGCAGGTGCTGGATAGTTTGCAGATACCGTCCTATCCGAAGACTTCCGGCTCGACAGGAATACATATTTACATACCATTAGGGGCCAGGTATAATTATGAACAATCGAAGCAATTGGCAGAACTAATTGCCAATCTTGTTCACGAAGAATTGCCTTCTTTTACCAGTCTTGTGCGTGACCCGAAGAAAAGAACCGACAAGATTTATATTGATTATTTACAGAACAGGCCCATACAGACCATTTGTGCGCCTTATTCCATTAGACCAAAACCGGGAGCTACCGTTTCAGCCCCTCTGCATTGGGATGAAGTAAAGAAAGGTTTGAAGATCTCCGATTTTACAATGAAGAATATCTTGGATAGGGTGACGTCGGAAGGAGACCTATTCAGCGGAGTGTTGGGTAAAGGAATTGATCTCAACAAGATTCTAAAGGGACTGTCGAGCTTAATTTAAATCTACCTTCTTTCCCGACTTTAGGTAGGCAGTCGGATGGTCCTTCCTAAGGGAGTGTGTCCACTCAGGCTTAGGAAGACCAACGTGGAGATGCTCAAAGACCTCAGCCAGGCTGCGCATGTCAAGATATTGGCCACAATCGCAAAGTATAAAGTGCTGCTGTTCTTCAGGCGAAAGGTGTTGGATCGACTTCATGAAGAAACAGGTACAATACTTGTTCCTTTAAAAGGTAGAAGTAGAGTGAGATAGGAACGAGTTATAAACAGGTTTCTACACAATAACTTTGTAAAGAGTTTCGCCATGGCAAGTTTCCAGGAAGTAATCAACTCAAATAAGCCGGTATTGGTAGACTTTTCAGCCGAATGGTGTGGACCGTGCAAGATGATGGCGCCTATTTTAAAGGAGGCCAAGGATGCACTGGGAGATAAAGCAACGATCATTAAGGTGGATGTTGACAGGAACCGGGAGGCTGCAGAACGATTCCAGATACAGGGTGTCCCTACGCTAATCTTATTTAAAAATGGACAGGTGAAGTGGAGACAATCCGGTGTAGTACCCGCTAATACGCTGGTGCAGATTGTTAATCAATACGGGAATTAAAGAAGGTGCCTGATACCTGCCTTAAGAAAAGGCAGCGTTGGCAGTGTAGATATGATCTTTACTTCTTCGGCAAGGTTGGTTTCATTATCTAAAAACCTGAATACCTTTTGAACCGCATTCTTTCTAAAAAGGTCGGTAAATATTTTGTTGCCGGGCACAATTCCATCTGACAGGACTTTCAATAGAATGCCATCATAGAAATTGAAGCGTCGCGGCTCGCTACTCAGAAAGGGTTTACCGGTCGCGATCAAAGATTCAACAATTGCTTTCGAATGCTTTTGAATGAAGTTGAAGGTATAACCACTTGAGCCCTTGGTTTGACCTCCTGCGGTTCCAATGTTAACAATGTTGTTTTGTCGCGTTGGGAATTTATGGTTTGTCATGGGTATGACACCGAACTCCTTTTCGTTTATTTGATAGGACGAAAGATTTAAATGCTCCTTAATGTAGCCCTCGACAGCTCGCTCATATTCGTCTCGCTGAAGTAATTGGGAAGAGAATAGAGTATATTCTATAAGGGCTTTCCTGGACGTTACCGGCAGTACGTAGCAAAATGCGGCCCCGTTCAATTGACTAACTCTGAAGTCCATAAGTGTCGCAACCTCCGCGTCAAAACAATCTTCATCTGTTTCGATCGTCCATCCAAGGAAGTGTTGCAGCAGCCAATATTCATTTGACCGAAGAACGGGTTTGTCAAAAAGAATGCTGTTGAAAACATAATCGCTATAAATCCTTTCACCTTTCACGACGACACCTGTCTTTTCCTCACTAAACACGCTTTCTACGGTGTCAAATAAAATATCCACGTTCGTTTGACGGTTAATTATTTGCAGGCAATACTCGTAGAAGTCGATGCCCCGGATCATTTTATAATGGTAAGGCTGTAGGTGCAAAAGGGAGGAATGATCTTCACCATGAAACCGGAGCCTTTGCCATTGCTTATAAATGATCGGTTCGAAAAGGCCCTCTTCTTTTTGCCAAAAGCACCAGGTGCGGTCATTAGCCTTTTTGATGTCTTTATCAATGAGAAGAATCTTTTTATCAGCGAATCTCTCCGACTCGATCAAGTGGATGGCGAGACTCAAACCGGAACAGCCTGCGCCGGCAATGATATAATCGTATAAACGAGATGAATTCAATCTTCTATAAAGTTGGAGAGCGATGGATGCGGATGCCTGCTGAAGCCCTTACTTTCGACAAAGTTATTCAGGAGCATAACCAACCTTTTGGCCTGCCATCAGCTTTTTATCTCTCCTTATCTTTTCCCAATATTTTTTATGGACCATTAACATCCCGAAACTTTCACCCCGGTGTTTATCCAGGTGCTTATGATGCATTTTATGGGCCCACCTGATGGCACGAACATAGGTATTATTGCTGCGGTTAAACCACTTGAATCGCTGGTGAATGATAACATCATGAACCAGGAAATAAGCAGCGCCATAAGCCATAATTCCAAATCCTATCGCCTGCTTCCACCAAACATGCCCGATAGTCCCAAAGAGGATCAGCAACATGCTGGGTACTGCAAATATGACAAAGAACCAATCGTTCTTTTCGAAAAAGCCGGGTTCTTTTTGATGGTGATCTTTATGCAGGTACCAAAGAAATCCATGCATCACATACCGATGGGTGAGCCAGGTAACTCCCTCCATTACGAAGAATGTTGCAACCAGTAGGGCTATGAATAATAATACGGTCATAGATTCGTTTTTACCTCCACCTTTCTTAGCTCACTTCATAGTTCTCTTTCCACCAAGCTTCAATCTTCGGAAAAGCGATCTTGAACCAGGAAGTGAATTTATGTGGATCACTTTCAATTTGTTTCTTTAACTCCCTCATATCAGCATACACAAAATCAGAAACTTCGCCCGGGTCAGGATTCAAACTACCTTCATATTCTCCGGCAAAGACGTGGTCGTATTCATGTTCAACCAGGTTATTTTCGACGCAGGCCTTGTAGGTGAAAGAGAATATGTGCTGTAATGCAGTGCTAAACCCCAACTCCTCGCTTAACCTCCTTTTCGCTGCTGTCTCAACTTTCTCGCCAGGAAATGGGTGACTGCAACAGGCATTTGTCCATAAATGGGCGCCATGGTACTTGTTTGCAGCTCTCTGTTGTAGAAGTATTCTACCCTCTCGGTCGAAAATGAATACACTAAAGGCACGATGCAGGACACCCTTTTCATGCGCTTCCATCTTCTTCATCGTACCGACTGGTTCATCCCGTTCATTTACGAGTATTACCTCCTGTTCCTCCATAATGGTAGTGACTGGTGAATTGTCAATCGTGAGTTCAAAACTCTCTTTGGCCCTCATCATTTAAAATTTCGATTTACACTGAGATCTGTTCATCTGGATTGACTGTAGCTGTTTGGTTTAGATCAAACCTAAACCATTTTTCACACTTGCCCGGAAGATGATGCAAAGCTTGTGATGGTTCGGCACGCGGATCCTCTTTTGCAAAATGTGGTGGGGCTTGGTAGTTTTTATCTTACGGAAAAGAGAATAATAATATTTGTAGGCCACATAGACGCCAAACCTTGCCTTCATAGGAAGCTTCACTATGCCATCATAGGCTTTTTTAAAATCCTCCTCTATATCTCGTTCAATTTGGTTCTTGTCCTTCTCGGTAAAGTTGTGAAAGTCACAACCGGGGAAATATACACGGGAAAGGTCGTGGAAGTCGGACTTGATATCCCTGAGGAAGTTAACCTTTTGAAAAGCAGCACCAAGCGCCTGCGCCGGCTGCTTCAACTTCTGGTACAGCGCCTTATCTCCTTCGCAAAAAACATAAAGACACATGAGACCTACAACTTCGGCAGACCCATAAATGTACTCCTCGTAACCCTGCCGGTCGTATTGGTTTTTACTGAGGTCCGATTCCATGCTATCAAAAAACGCATGTATCAGGTCATGATCTACCCGGTATTGATTGACAGTCTGCTGAAAACTGTTGAGGATGGGATTGAGACTAATTCCTTTTTCAATCGCAATAAAGGTTTCAGCTTTAAACTGGGCAAGCAATGCGTCCTTATCGTGACTGTGGAACGTGTCTACGATTTCGTCGGCAAACCGGACGAAACCGTAGAT
>DATDNL010000186.1:0-4766 GCA_036518315.1 Flavisolibacter sp.
GAAAAGACAACATTGCCATTCGTCCACTTCGAATAGACAATGTGACAACCAAAAGCGGTAAGCAAACCAAAGTTATTGGAGGTAAGATGCTTTCGGGTTACGAACTGCAATGGGACGGAGGCGTAGTAGCCATCATCGACATCCTGGACAATAACGTTTGGATCTACAATGACCTTGAACCATCGGAGCGATTTATTCTGTCGTCTATTTCATCTGCCATATTACTTAAAAGGATGCAGGATGTGGAAAAAGAAAGGAATGACGCAGGATCAGAATCGAATATCGACTTAAAGAACAGTAAGACTAAAAAAGAAACTACTGAACGGAAAGATTAAATGCTGGCCGTAGAAGAAAACATACAGGAAATGCTGCAAGGTAGTCTTGCCAACAAGCGCAAGGCACAGGAGGCCCTGTTCCGTCACTTCTACGGCTTTGCCATGAGCATAGCCCTGCGATACTCAAGAGACGAAATGGATGCAGCCGATATAGTCAGCCATGCGTTTGTGAAGATCTTTAAAAGCATTCATTCCTTTGATAGTAGCAAAGGCTCTTTACATGCATGGATCAAGAAGATTGTTGTCAATGAAGGATTGGACCATATCAAGAGCAGGACAAGATTTAGTGAGAACGTGGAACTGGAAACCGTACCGGAACCACACGTCAACAACTCCATTATAGAGCAAATGGGGGCAGAGGAAATCATGGAGATCGTGAAAAAGCTCCCCCCAGCCACGCACGCCGTCTTTGTGCTATATGCTGTAGAGGGCTACAACCATCGTGAAATAGCCGAACGGCTAAAGATAAGCGAAGGCACCTCTAAATGGCACCTCAGCGAAGCGAGAAAGTATTTACAAGAACAACTCACACAGATTAATGGATGAACGACTACAATATGAACAACTGATTGGAAGCAAGCTGCAAGGCTTACCTATCCCGGATATGCAGGATGCTATCTGGGCACGGGTAAAAGCACAATTGGATATTGATCTTCCGACGAGTGACCCCGACGAAGGAAACCTGCCACAGCCCCCAAAGGGACCAGGTAGCATCGGTTGGGGACTTTCAGTTGTTATCATTGCCCTCGTTAGTACATTCCTTATTTTAAAAAACAAACCAAGAGTAAAAGACGATACGAGCAACCCCGCAACCACCGAACAAACCAATTCACCTGCTGTGCAAAATACCGGCCCACCGGACAGCAAACAGTCTACGACAAGGAAGACGGCTCCTTCTGCCAATAGTAATAGCGCTTCTGCACCAGCCTTTGTTATTGATTCTGCTACAAAAGGCGACGTTACCGCGATTGACAATTTAAGTATGGACAGCGCAAAATCAAAGACCGAAAACAATTTGCAAATTACGCCTGCGGAGATGCGTGACAGTACTGCTCCACTCAAGAAAGGTAAGGGTATGAAAGGGTTAAACGATTCGGACTACCGTATTGTACCGAAAACAAAAAACTGATACGACCTTGAATCTTGTTTTGATCAAGTGACTAACGATGAGAAAAACAGCAAGCGAAAGATTAAGAACAATTGAATAAATAAGGCTGCTTTTAGGGCAGCCTCATTTTAAATCATTATTGTTTGTTTGCGGCTTCTTTCTTAGCCATGTCATTGATCTTTTGCAGTGCCTCAACCGAGGACGTGGCGAATGGATATCTCTCCACTGCCATAGTGTAATATTTCTTGGAGTTAGCCATATCGCCGTTGTTCATATAGTACTCACCCATTGAGTCGTAAGGATTATAGCCGTTTGGATAAAGCTTGATATATTTTTCAAAACATTCCTTTGCCTTTGCCATGTCTTTTTTATCCTGCATATAGTAATAGCCGAGGATGTTATACATATTGGCATTGTCAGGGAACTTCTCGATGTATTTCTGTGCAGCCTCAAACCTCTCTTCAGGTGTGGCTCGGGTGACTACGTAATAATTGTTGATCATACCGCCGTCCGGGAACATGTCGTGCAGTTTTGCCCATACCTCGCGGTTACTCTCCTGCGTCGCACCTTCTTTTACTATCGACGCAAACAATTTCTCGCCTTCTGTCTTATTAGCTGCACTCGCCAACGCTTTCTTAGCATATTCTTTCTTGGTTTCTCCCTGCGCAAGGTTCGCGAGAAATACAAGTGCCACCGTAAAATCAGGATCAAGCGCTACTGCCTTTTGCAGTTTTTCGTATGCCTGGGGCATTTCGATGTTCATAAATAATTCAACGCCTTCACTCGCCAGTTTCTTCGCCTCTTCCGATTTGGTGGTCCAGGTCATCGTCTTTTTGTCTGACATAGACGCCTGCTTCTTGTCTTTCTTCTGGGCGTTTGCCGGCAGCATAAATAACGTGGTGAAGAGCCCTAGAATTAGGACTGAAAACAATTTTCTCATGTTAAATGTTTTAATGTTACTTAATAGTGGTTCTTGTAGAATAAGACTTAGTGTTGATCTTCAGGGAGTGGCGGGTGTATGAGAGCAATCGATACAGAAGGTACGATAATTTTTCGTTACGCAATCATTTTCAGCAGGCATGGTGAGACATGAAGTAATCATATTCGACCCCGAAGCATGCCACCCACCCACCATCGTTTCGAGTGATACTCATCCTCCAATAAAAAAGAAATCCTGCAGTGCGCGATTTCAAATCTATTCTTTGACGAGGCTTTTAATCAGCGTCACAGCCAATCGGTTGACCGGGAGGCGCCTCTAGTTGGATTGTTGGCTTTGCCTTTTCAGGTGCTTTTATTCGATCAAGGGCCAACAGTAAATGACCCGCATATTCGCCAGTGGCAGTCTTTCTCTTTGCTTCGATCCATAGCTTTAAATCAGCGAGCGACTTAGCCAGTGTGGCTTTTGTAATATAAGATGCATTGTCGTCAATACTTCCGGCTAAAAGATAAGTGAGCATTACCTGCTCTGTTTGCATTTGTATCAGCGCTTCCATCCCCTTTCTTCGGGGCGCTTTCCAGGTCTTGTCCATCAACGAGGATATCATTTCTTCCAATCCTATCCCTGCATTAGCAGCGCTGTACTCTACCATCCGATCCATTCGTTGGGTATTGAACAATAACGAAAGCGCCATGTCGGCGGCTGTTTCTGCAGGCGCAAGAGCATCAAATGCCAGCCCAGTTCTTTTAGCAAACAACTCTTTGGAAGAAGCATATCCTTGTGGCCTGGGTGGTATGAGTCGCACAATTCTATCAGGCAACATGAGAAATTTGGGATCAATGCAAGATGTAATAGCAGTTAATGCTCTTTGCTGTTCTTCCTTTGATAGCGGTTGTGTTACCATTTGACCATCGCCTCGAAGAGCATAACTATAGTTCATACCGCCTACGATTTTTGTGGCTGCTTCCAATTGGTAGCGATGATAGAGATAGACAGGAACGAGAACATCTTCAAGGAAGGCCATTGGTGTTCCCTTTGTAATATTATTCTCACCAAACTGTTGCAGAGCCTTTTCACGAACTTTCATAGCGAGCTGCAGTGCATCCACGGCATTGCTACCATTATCCCAAAGGTGTGCATAGGGATGTAGTCCGCCGGCAGGCCTTGCATCCTGGTCGGCGATATAAAGGAATCCTTTGTGTTCGGCATCGGTCAATATCTTATTCAGTGCGGATGGCTCATTAGTTCCTTTGGGAAAGTCGCTATAGCCCCAGGTGATACTGATCTTATCCCAGTCACCAATACCTGTAGCGTAGGCATTGCTCAGATCAATTTCGCCATTTGCGTTTAAAATAACGGCGGGTGGTGGATAATCCATTACGCTTGAACGATTGACGACACTGGCTGCATAATTATGAAAGAGACCAAGTGTATGGCCAACCTCGTGTGCCGCCAGCTGACGCAGACGTGCAAGTGACATCTTCAACATTTTATCGTCGACGGTCGTTCCATTCTCAAAGGGCGCAAGGAGGCCTTGCGCAATTAAATAGTCCTGCCGCACACGGAGGGAACCCAATCGCACATTGCCTTTAATAATCTCACCTGTCCTTGGATCGACAACGCTTTCGCCAACCGACCAGCCACGGGTGGAGCGATGCACCCAGTTGATCATATTGTAGCGAATGTCCATAGGGTCGGCGGTGTCGGGAAGCACCCTTACCTGGAAGGCATTAATAAAACCAGCAGCCTCGAATGCCTGGTTCCACCAACTTGCTCCTTCCAGGAGTGCAGAACGAACGGGTTCCGGCGTGCCATTATCGAGGTAATAGATGATCGGCTTTACCGCTTCGCTTTTAGCGGCATTCGGATCCTTCTTTTGCAGTCGATGGCGAAGAATGAAATATTTCTGAATGGGCTCCGAGACGGGCGTTGCATAATCCATGTAGGACATCGGAATAAAAGATGAACGCGGATCGAACGGGCGGGGTTGATAATTGTTATCAGGTAGCTGTATAAAAGAGTGATGCATGCGCAGTGTGAAGACGTCATCTGTTGGCGAAACGGAAGCCACGAAGGCGCCCACCTGTCCATCAGTGTTCACAAATGTTATAGTAGTCTCCAACTCGGAATTCAATGGAAAGTTTTTGGTGTTAGGAAGATAAACAGCGGAACGCGTTTTATCGACGGTGAAGTTGCCCTGCTTTGCTCTCCTCAATTGATTAATGACATCACCGGCGTCACGCAACAAAAAGTCAGTGGCATCTACGAGCGCGTGACCGTTGCTTTCTGCTTCAATCGCAAATCCCCAGATAGTAGAGGAGGCAAAGGATTGCTCTACGGCACGGCGTTCAAAAGGATCAGGGGAATTGGCCCTGAACCTATAGTT
>DATDNL010000187.1:0-17626 GCA_036518315.1 Flavisolibacter sp.
GGCGTCGGAATCAAGGGCCGATTTTATTCATAAGCTTGGAATTTGTTTGAAAGAGTTAAAGGAATGCAGAACCGCTTTGAAGATTATCATCAAAAAAGAAATGATTAAACCAGTCACAAAACTGCAGGACATATTTCAAGAAACGGAACAACTTATTGCGATTATTGCCAAAAGCATAGAAACCGCTCGAAGAAATGGTAACAAATCCAGGGCGTTACAAACTGAAAATTGAGCATTGATCATTGACCATTGAAAATTATCATAAACAAATGGAAACAGTATCACCAACAACCCCTCTCCTAACTGCCAAAGACTTCGCTACCGACCAGGAAGTCCGCTGGTGTCCCGGCTGTGGAGACTACTCTATTCTTGCACAGGTACAAAAGGTAATGCCTACACTGGGCATCCCTCGTGAAAATATTGCCATCATTTCTGGTATCGGTTGCTCGTCGCGCTTTCCTTACTATATGAACGTCTACGGAATGCACTCCATTCACGGCCGGGCAACAGCCATTGCCAGTGGATTGAAAGCATCCCGTCCTGACCTAAGTGTATGGATTGTAACCGGTGACGGCGATAGTCTTAGTATCGGCGGAAATCATACCATCCATTTGCTCAGGAGAAACTTTGACGTCAACGTGCTCCTGTTCAATAACCAGATCTATGGTCTTACCAAGGGTCAATACTCTCCCACCTCGGAAGAGAATAAGGTCACAAAGTCCAGCCCCTTTGGCAGCATCGACCATCCCTTCAATCCTTTGGCCTTAGCCCTGGGTGCTGATGCAACGTTCGTAGCAAGGAGTATGGATCGCGATCCAAAGCACCTGCAAAGTATGCTGGTTAGAGCACATGGACATCACGGTGCCTCGTTCCTCGAGATCTACCAGAACTGCAACATCTTTAACGATGGAGCATTCGAGATCTTCACCGAAAAAGGAAGCAAAGCCGACGAGGCCCTGTTTCTCGAAAACGGACAGCCCTTGGTCTTCGGTGCCAATAAGGATAAGGGAATCAAACTCGATGGCTTTACACCCGTCGTAGTCAGCCTAAATGAAGGCCACAGTGTCAACGATCTCTGGATACACGACGAAAGCGATATCTATAAAGCCCAGATCCTCACGAGAATGTTTGACGATCCAAAGCGCGACAATCATCTCCCGAGACCATTCGGCGTCTTTTACCAAACATCACGTCCTACCTACGAAGAGATGATGAAGCAACAGATTGAAGCAGCTAAAGAAAGAAAAGCAGCAGACCTCGACAAACTCCTGAAAGGAAACGAAGTCTGGACCATCGCCTAGTTTCAGCCAGGAATAAAAAGAATATCACAATAAAAAGGGTCTTCCCCTCGAAGGAAGACTCTTCTATTTTCCATTGAACTCCCAAAAAAATACTTTTACCGCCGGCAAAACGATCTTCCCACTTAGCAGTCTTTCTATATCCAATTAATCCCATCTAACCCACGAATTCCAATTCAGACTTTACTCGCATTCTCAAAAATCCTCTTCTTCTTATTCTCATACCACCATTTAGGTGCTGTCTTTTTCATCATCGTATCAATAGTGCGCATACCAAACAAATTCCAAACACCCTTCAATTTTCCAGATAGAGTCGGTTGCAGGGCTCTCAAACTCATGGCGAATCCACTGTCCAGGTACTCCATATGATGCCAGTAGCCTGCCGGCATGAATAACGTATCCCCATGCTCCAGTATCACTTCGCATCCTTTTGCCTGCTTCAATGCAGGGAATTGCTCGTAGTCAACCTTACTGTTTTCCTCACTATAGTAGTTCGAGAAGTCAGCAAGGCTGAGCACTTCCCATGGCTTACGGTAAAGTTTGTGCTGCTCATCAAAAGGGAATAGCAACACTCGCTTCCTTCCAACAAACTGCGTATGTAGAATATGCGAGAGGTCAATATCGAAATGCATATGAGTGATGGACGTTGCCCCACCCACAAAAAGCATTGGATACTTCTTCACAAAGCCCTTCATCAAATGCTCTGGCCAGGTAAAATCTTCTGTCAACTGGGGAGCATGATCAAATATGTTAAACAAAAATATCCTCCATCCTGCCGGGCCCTTCCTGATCATGTCAATATATTCACCAAAACTTTTGTAATCGTCCGCAGTATTGATTGGCGTATAGGCATCACTCTTCACATTATTGTACAGTGCTACTTTCTTATCTCCCACCAAACGTTTGAAATAGTCCCAGTTCCATTTTGCGTAAGCTGGCCATTGTTTTGCAAGATCCTTTATCACCACGGGCTTTTGCGGCTCGTAAAACTCATCCCTGAACTGCTCAGGATCCATCTTCTCAAACACTGGAACAGTTTGCAATTGCATAGTGAACGATTTTTGCAAATTTAAATTTGCTGCCTTACGCAGCTACAAATTTTATGTAAATACAGTTTCTTAAAACACAAGAACGTAAATTGAAACCATGCTCATTCGCATACATCCCATAAACCCGCAGGAAAGGATCATCCGACAGGTTGTTAATGTGCTTAAACAAGGCGGCATCATCATTTATCCGACAGACACGATCTACGGATTGGGATGTGACATATACCAACACAAAGCAGTCGAAAGAATTTGCCGAATCAAAAACGTTCAGCCCGAAAAAGCCAACCTATCCTTCATCTGCTATGACCTTAGCGATCTTAGTCAGTATGCGCGTCAACTGGATACTCCGGTGTATCGCACCCTCAAACAACATCTTCCCGGTCCTTATACCTTCATTCTACAAGCTAGCAAGGAAGTTCCTAAAATCCTAAAAACAAAGAAAGATACCGTAGGTATACGTGTGCCGGATAACCGTGTTGCAAGATGCATTGTAAAGGAATTAGGCAATCCTATTTTAAGTGCCTCACTACCAGGCGACTTCGTTGAAGATTACACCGACCCCGAGATCATCAACGAGAAGTTTGGCAAACAAGTAGATTTGGTCATCGATGCCGGCATCGGCGGCATGATCCCCTCCACCATTGTCGACTTCACAAAACCCGAACCTGAAGTCCTCCGCCTCGGGGCCGGTGAATGGGAATAGCAATTGAAGCCTCAAATTGAAATTCTCTATTGAATATTGAGGATTGAACATTGTGCCCTACCAACAAAAATGACTTCCAACCAAGAACGCTATTCTGCCTAATCTCCTATCCAGGATATCTCCAAACAATGAGATCTCTCCTACCTGAGTCTCCCCTTTAGGGGGACAGGGGGAATCCTATATTTGCCCCCTAAATGCTTCTTATGAATGAAAAATTCGTACAACGGCTACAATCCGAAATTGAAGAGATCAAATCGTCCGGCCTTTACAAAACTGAACGCATCATCACCTCGCCCCAGGGCGCCGAGATAATGGTGAATGGTAAGAAAGTACTGAACTTTTGCGCCAACAACTACCTCGGACTTTCTTCCCATCCCAAAACCATCGAAGCAGCTCACAAATACCTTGACTCTCATGGCTATGGCATGAGCAGTGTCCGTTTCATTTGCGGCACCCAGGACATCCACAAAGAACTCGAACATAAACTGGCCGAGTTCCTCGGAACAGAAGATACAATTCTATACGTAGCCGCATTTGATGCCAATGGTGGCGTCTTCGAACCCTTATTCAATGAGCAGGATGCCATCATCTCCGATGCGCTGAACCATGCTTCCATCATCGATGGAGTTCGTTTGTGTAAGGCCCAACGCTACCGCTACGAACACAACAACATGGCCGACCTGGAGGATAAACTTAAAGAAACAGTGAATCTCCGCAGTAGGATCATCGTAACAGATGGCGTCTTCAGCATGGACGGAACCATTGCCCAACTCGACACGATCTGTGACCTCGCCGATAAATATGACGCCATCGTGATGGTCGATGAAAGCCACGCCTCCGGCTTCATGGGTAAGACCGGCCGTGGTACACACGAATACCGTGGTGTGATTGGTCGCATCGACATCATCACAGGTACATTAGGTAAAGCCTTGGGTGGTGCCAATGGTGGATTCACGAGCGGAAGAAAAGAAATCATTGATATTCTCCGCCAGCGCAGCCGCCCTTACTTGTTTTCCAACACACTGGCACCTTCCATTGCGGGTGCGAGTATTGCCGTTCTAGACCTTTTAAGCGAAACAACGGATCTCAGGGACAAGCTTGAAAACAATACCAAATACTTCCGTAGCAAGATGACGGAGGGAGGCTTCGACATCAAGCCGGGTGATCATCCCATCGTCCCCATAATGCTTTACGATTCAGTCCTTGCTGCCAAATTCGCCGATGCTCTACTTCAGGAAGGTATTTACGTAATCGGCTTCTTCTTCCCGGTTGTCCCGAAAGGTCAGGCCAGGATCCGAGTGCAAATTAGCGCCGCTCACGACCAGCAACATTTAGATCGCGCCATCGATGCATTTACCAAAATCGGCAAGCAACTAGGCGTACTGAAATAAGTAGGGCCATCCCAAGGGATGGCCTCTTTATAACTCTTAATATGCTTCTAGTGGTTCTCGCCACTCAAACTTTCAACAATTCACGCATTCAACAAATCAACCAATCAAACAATCAACAAACTTAACTCAGCTACCCAATCTTCTGTTGTAGCTTCCTCGCGGCTGATTCCACCTCGGCAGGTGTCATATTTTTCCCCTCCACCATAATAACGAGCCTGTCCCTAACCACGAACGTCAACGTCGTTAGGTTCATGTCTTTCTTGTAAGTCTCAACAGCTTTACCACTTCCAAAGTCTATCGTCTTGGTAAACTCCGTCTCGGTTTGGCTGTTAACGTTCAAATGGTCCCAGTAGTTTTCAAAATAGTTTACGTAACCCATTTCGCCGGCACAATCGTATAAAGTAACCTTTAGTGACCTTCCCTTACCTTTCGGATAATCAACCGAAGCAAGACCATAACCAAACTGGGTACTTGCCAGGTAATTCTTTTCCTTAGCGCTGTCAAGTTCTTTCGGCATCAACATTCTCATTTGTTCAAGAGTAAGTTGAGGCGCCTTCTTTAGTTCCTCCGTTCTCTTTTCTCTCTCATCAACCGGTGTTGCCGTCATGGCTTTCACCTTTGGTTGGCTATCTGTCGGTGGAGATTTTTTATCGCCCCCACAGGCAATAAAGACAAGAGACACGAAGACTGCGAGTACAATTCTTTTCATAATAGCTTATTTAGAGGGATCAAGAATAATGGGATAAGCCAATTTAAGTCGAATAAGTGGTAAAACCAATGAGATAACTCAGCCGCCAAATCTGCATTCAAATAGGGTACATTTACGATTGCGGCATCCAAAAACCACCTTTATTTTAGCGCCTCGCCTGTTCCTGCAATAAAACCTATTAGAACTCCGTTTACCTCTGACAAGCCACCCAATCGGCCTTTTGAAACCATTAATTTTAAACCGTCAAAACCTAACTATGAAGAAAACACTTTTCATTTTTGGCTCTTTGGTTCTCATCATGGCAGGCATTAGCTCATGCACCTCTATGAAGAAAGATTGCCAGGGCCGCAGACACTATCGCACCGCGAATGGTATTTACGTTTAGATAAGTAACATACGCTCACTTCGCTTGGCAATATCTCTGGTATTGCCTTTTTTATTTCCGACTCATTCAACTCCATCGATCCAGTGTCCGCACTCTTCACTTCCGCAATTACCTTTGCCCAAAATTTACAAGCCACTATGCTAAGGATCTTGTTCATCACATCCGTTATCTTATCTCTCTTTTCCTGTTCGCCAAATAATGTCAATATTGACAATTCGCTTGGAAAATACTTTTCTGACAACCATGTCGAAGGAACCTTCGCCATCTTCAATAACGGAACCGGAAAGTTCACTATCTATAACCTCGACCGCTATAGGGACAGTTCTTATCTTCCCGCTTCCACCTTTAAGATTGTCAATTCCCTCGTTGCCTTGCAGAAAGGAGTGGTGTCCAACACTCAAATGGTCATCAACTGGGACGGCGTCGTACGTCCGGTGGCAGATTGGAATAAGGACCTTACCATGGCTGAAGCATTCCGCCTTTCAGCCGTTCCTTATTTCCAGGAAGTGGCCCGCAGGGTAGGAAAGGATACCATGCAGTTCTGGCTCGACTCCCTTCACTATGGAACCACCAAAATCAAAAGCCGCATAGATACCTTTTGGCTCGATAACAGCTTAAAAATCAGCCCCGACGAAGAATTAGGTCTCGTAAAACGTCTGTACTTCAACCAACTTCCTTTTTATGCCGCCTACCAGGATACGGTAAAACGCCTGATGTTGTTTGAAGACAAACCTGCTTACAAGCTTAGTTACAAGACCGGCTGGGGGCAAAGGGAGAACGGAAACCAGTTAGGTTGGATTGTAGGCTGGATCGAGGAGAACCGGCATCCTTATTTCTTTGTCCTGAACCTCGAGTCGCAGGACCGGAATATTGACATGCCAACGGTTAGGATGAAGATATTAAAAGATATCTTAAACCAACTGGGCTTCATGCACGGTAAAAAGTAAGGGATTGCCCATGGTTATTTCCCCGGGTAAAACACGGATACTTCATAGACAAGCCCTATTTACTGCTCCCAGAGGCCTGTAAAACCAAATCGAGCGCAGCAATTTCTAGCACATTCTTTGCCATTAAAACGCAAATTCAATAATTGGTGGACATCCAATTTCAATATCCGCAAGCCCTTTGGCTCCTAAGCCTGGTCCCCTTCGCCTTCTTGCTTTTCATTTTGTATCAATCCTGGAAACGAAAGGCAAGGAAAAGAATTGGAGATGTTCATCTCGTAAAAGAACTATCCCGTAATCATTCTGCCCCTAAAACTGCCGTAAAGTTTTTGCTTATCGCCCTTGCATTTGGCCTTGGCGTTGTCGCCCTGGCCAACCCCCGCGTTCCCGACAAGAATTCAGGCGAGGTCCGGAAAGGTATCGATGTGGTTATTGCGCTGGATGTCAGCAACAGCAT
This sequence comes from Flavisolibacter sp., assembly GCA_036518315.1. GTDB lineage: Bacteria > Bacteroidota > Bacteroidia > Chitinophagales > Chitinophagaceae > Flavisolibacter. The sequence goes on from DATDNL010000187.1 coordinate 6,937, forward strand.
GAGGGCTACCGACATCGCTCCCGACCGCTTATCCCGGGCCAAGCAGTTTATCTCCCGGGTCATAGATAATCTCCAGGATGATAGGGTTGGACTCGTAGTCTTTGCAGGATATGGCTATGCTCAAATGCCTCTCACTTTTGACTATGATGCCGCCCGGTTATACGTATCCGCTGCCGATCCCTCCAATATATCTGCGCAAGGCACTAGCATTGCCGATGCCTTCGACAAGGCTAACATGCTTTTCGACAAGGAGAGTGAGCGTTTCAAGTCTATCATTCTGATCACAGATGGTGAGACTCATGACGAGAATGCAATGCAGAAACTCAAGGACCTTGCTGCAAAAGGTGTCATGGTCAACACGGTTGGAATTGGCTCTCCGGAAGGTTCAACCCTCAAAGACACAGCCGGCAATGTCAAATTGGATGCATCGGGTCAACCTGTCGTTTCCAAGCTCAATGAACAGATCTTGGAGCAGATTGCCCAGGCCACCAACGGTGTCTATGTTCACTTACAGAGCTCCGATATTGCTGTCAAGCAGGTCATGAACCAATACGCCCAAATCGAAAGGAAAGCCCTTGGCGACACCTCCCTCTATACTTACGAAACCTATTACACCTGGCTGGCAGTGCCAATGTTACTATTGCTGGTGGCTGAAACCTTTTTACCCGACCGAAAGAGAATAAAAGTATGAGAGCCTTACCCCTGTCCATAGCCGCTTTGTTGCTGTCAGCACACGCGTTTTGTCAAAATGCCCCTGAGAGCATCTTGAAGGGCAACAAGTTTTACCAGCAATCCCAATTCGACCTTGCCGAGGCTCAATACCGCAAGGCGCTCGAATATGACCCGGACAACGAAAAGGCAAAGTACAACCTGGCTAATGCCCTACAGAGGCAAAACAAGTACGACGAAGCCACCAAACTGTTAGATGATTTGGCTCCGAATGCGAAGGACAACTCCATAAAATCGGCTGCCTGGTATAACCAGGGGGTGGCTTATTCCAAAATGAAGAATCTCGACGCCAGTATTGAATCATATAAAAAGGCCTTACGAATCAACCCAAACGACAAGGAAGCACGCGAGAACCTGGAAAAAGCCCTCCTTCAGAAAAAGAATCAAAAAAGCAGCAGCCAGCAGCAAAAGTCTCAATCCAACATGAGCCAAAAAGAGGCCCAACAGAAACTGGATATGCTTAACCAAAAAGAAAAACAACTTCACCAGCGCAAAGACAAAGAGCAGCAAGGCAGCGGCCAGGCCCAGGACTGGTAAGGTGGATATGCCGATGTGGCAATATGACAATACGGCAACGTTCCGGATCACTGTTAAACCGAATGCTCCTTCCATAAACTAAATTCGGTTCCCCATGGACACATTTGCGCATTGGCATAGTGCCATTTTCTCCTATTGTTTTTGGCAACCTGGTAACAGAATGCTTCTCCCAATAAACTAACTTTGAATATTGGCATATTGCCAAATTTTCCCATTGTCACATTGATTTATGCAGCTCTATTGTGAAAGTTTGACTGAGTATAAACGCCTTCCAACCAAAGAAGTAAAAATTGGTGACCTCTTGCTGGGCAACTTCAATCCTATTCGTATTCAGACCATGACGACTACGGATACAATGGATACCCTTGCCACGGTTGAACAATCCATTCGTTGCATCGAGGCAGGTGCCGAACTGGTTCGCATCACGGCACCCTCAAAGAAAGAAGCAGAGAACCTCCTCAACATAAGAAACGAGCTTAGGAGAAGAGGATATCAAACACCGCTGGTTGCCGATATCCACTTCACTCCAAATGCCGCCGAGATAGCAGCTCGCATAGTCGAAAAGGTACGCGTCAATCCAGGCAACTACGTAGACAAGAAGAAGTTCGAGCTCATAGAATACAGCGATGCCGATTATGCCGAAGAAATTGACCGTATAGTCGATCGGTTTACTCCGCTCATCAGGATTTGTAAAGAGTACGGTACTGCCATGCGCATCGGCACCAACCACGGTTCTCTCAGCGATAGGATCATGAGCCGCTATGGCGACACACCAATGGGAATGGTCGAAAGTGCCATGGAGTTCCTCCGTATTGCTCGCAATGAAAGGTATCACAACATTGTCCTGAGCATGAAGAGTAGTAATCCCCAGGTGATGGTCCAGGCCTATCGCTTGCTTATTAAGTCAATGTTCGACGAGTTTGGCGAATGCTATCCCTTACACCTTGGCGTTACAGAGGCAGGAGATGGAGAAGATGGTCGCATAAAAAGTGCCATTGGCATTGGCACCCTTCTCGAAGATGGACTCGGCGATACGATCCGCGTTTCCCTAACTGAAGACCCCGAACTGGAAATACCTGTTTGTAAGGACATAGTTAAGCGATATACTCAAAGCACTGAGAAGCCGCAATCCTACTTGCCTGCTAGTCCCGTAATTCACCTTCGCAACTCACCCTTCGATTATAAACGTCGCGAGACGTTTGCGGTGAACAATATCGGCGAGCATCACGTTCCCGTAGTTATCGCCGATCTCACTAAGTTGCAATCCATCACTTCAAAGGACCTGCAAAGTGTTGGCTACACCTACGACGCTAAAACAGACAAGTGGACAATTGCCGATACTGCAGCCGATTATATATTCACCGGCCACACCGTTCTTGATTTTGACCTTCCCGGCACGCTGAAGGTCATCGTCTATCCCGCAGCTTGGATGATGGCGGAAGACAAAACCAAGTATTTTCCCATCTTCGACGATATGGGCTATGTCAAGTCTGACGTAAAGAGCGACGAACTCAACTTCGTAATGATCGATTGCTCTAAGGATGACACGAGCGATCTCGGTTACCTCGACTCCTTTGCTAACGATCCTTCAGTTGTTCTGTGTTTAAGTAGCACCAATAAGAATGCAATGCAGTCGGTACGCAGGTTCTTCAACGAACTGATTGACCGTAACATAAAGAATCCTGCCGTGTTGATTGTCGACAGCAGCTGGCATACCGCCGATGAGCATCTCATTCACTTCGCCACCGAAGCCGGCGCTTTACTTCTAGATGGCATGGGCGATGGCATCTGCCTTGATATGACTTCCACAGTCTACTCAACCTTCGACGCAAATGTTTCTGGCAGACGCTACTCTTCGCCTGTTGGAGAAAGCCGGACCGCGGCCGAACAATTCATAAACAATACTGCCTTCAGCATTCTACAGGCGACAAGAACAAGGATCTCAAAAACGGAATATATTAGCTGCCCAAGCTGCGGCAGAACCCTATTCGACCTCCAGGAGACGACGGCAAAGATCCGTTCCGTCACCAACCATTTGAAAGGCGTTAAGATTGCAATCATGGGCTGCATCGTCAATGGCCCCGGCGAAATGGCTGATGCCGATTTTGGCTACGTTGGCAGCGGCCCTGGAAAGATCACGCTCTACAAAGGAAAAGAAATTGTCAAGCGCAATGTCCCTAGCGAGATCGCCGTGGAAGAATTGATCAACCTTTTGAAAGAAAACGACGTCTGGATAGAACAAAAAGTATTAATTAGCTAAACTAACAACATGAAAAAACTGCTCGTATTCGTTTCCGTTACTCTATTGACCGCTTTCGTACTTACCGGCTGCCTCGATTCTCAGGAAGACGTAAACATCAAATCCGACGGCTCCGGTGTTTATAAGAACTCAGTAGACATGAGTGGTCTCTTCGACATGCTACAGATGGCCGCAATGATGGACACTTCTGCAAACAGCCAGCTAAAACAGCTCTCCGATAAAAACATCGATAGTACTTTTTCACTTGGCGCTTTCACCGACACTTCTTCATCACTCAGCGCGGAAGACAAAGCCCTGCTCAAAGATGGAACGGTCCACCTGGCTGTCAATCAGCAAAACAAAGTTCTTAAGATTGACATGACTTATCCGTTCAAGAAAGTAGAAGATCTCCAAAAGATCCTTGAACTCCAAAAGAGTGGCAAGGGATTCAACCCACTCACCCATGGAGGACAAGCTCCCTCACTTCCCGGACTTGGCTCTGACGCAGGAGGCGAGATGGGTTCACCCCTCGAAGGCATCGCCATCACCTACAAGAATGGCTTGATCGAACGAAAAGTCGACCCTGCTAAATTAGATGCCGCCAAAAACAGTGAGGCAGGAAGCCAACTCAAAAACATGGGCGAAGCGCTGGATGGTGTAACATTCAGCACGGTTATTCATCTGCCCCGACCAGTAAAATCTTCAAGCGGAAAAGTCTCTGTATCCGACGATAAGAAAACAGTAAGAATGAAATACACTTTGTCAGATATGATGAAGGACCCCAAAGCCTTGGAATTTAAACTCGAATATTAAAATCAAATCAAACTATTTTTAAGAGCTGCCGCAAGCAGCTCTTTTTTGGTTGGCGCTACCATTATATAAGATACTCTTGAAGGCATCCTCAATTCAACTTTCCAGCCTTAATAAAGCACTCGCACAAAAATTCCTGCCTCTATCTCATTGTATATAATTTTGTGCCCTCTATCTCATAACCATGCAAACAGATTATTTAGTAATAGGCTCAGGAATTGCAGGATTGACGTATGCATTAAAGGTGGCTAAACATTGTCCCGATAAAAAGATCACCGTTATTACAAAAGCCACTCCCGATGAAACCAACACCAAATATGCACAAGGTGGCGTTGCTGTTGTAAATGATTTAGAGAACGACAGCTTCGAGAAGCACATAGAAGACACCCTCATCGCCGGCGATGGCTTGTGTAATAAAGAAGTAGTAGAGATCGTCGTTAAAGAAGGCCCCGCCAGGGTACAGGAGCTAATCGACTGGGGCGCTAATTTTGACAAAGACGCAGAAGGTGACTATAAACTAGGAAAGGAAGGCGGCCACTCCGAGTTCCGTATCCTTCACTACAAAGATGTCACCGGAAAAGAAATGGAAAGGGCATTACTTGATGCAGCGAGGCAAGTGCCTAACATCGAAATGATCCACCACTTTTTTGTTATTGACATTATCACCCAGCACCACCTCGGTTACCTGGTTACGAAGTCTACACCCGATATTACTTGCTATGGAGTATATGTACTCAACCAACAAACCAACCGGATTGAAAAGATCCTTTCCAAAATCACCGTACTCGCTACTGGTGGCAACGGCCAGGTATACCGCACCACCACCAATCCTTCAATCGCTACTGGCGACGGTGTAGCTATGGTCTACAGAGCAAAAGGAAGAATCGAAAACATGGAGTTCATTCAGTTCCATCCAACTGCTTTGTACGAAGTCGGTAAAAGAGGCCAGGCCTTCCTCATCACAGAGGCGGTTCGCGGCGACGGAGGCATTCTTCGCAACATTAATGGCGACGCTTTTATGGAACGTTATGACGCAAGGAAGGATCTGGCACCAAGAGATATTGTTGCCCGCGCCATCGATAACGAAATGAAGATCACCGGTACCGAACACGTCTACCTCGACTGCCGCCATATGAACATCGAAAACTTCAAAGAACACTTTCCTAACATCTACGAAAAGTGCTTATCTATCGGTATCGATGTCACCAAGAACATGATCCCAGTGGCACCGGCTGCTCATTATAGCTGTGGTGGTATCAAAACAGATGAATGGGGACGCAGCTCTATTCAAAACCTGTATGCCTGTGGCGAATGCTCCAGCACCGGGCTGCACGGCGCGAACCGTTTAGCCAGTAACTCATTGCTGGAAGCCATGGTCTTTGCTCATCGCTGTTATGTCGATGCAGTGAACAAAATGGATATGATAAAGGAACTTCCCGATGTTCCGGACTGGAAAGCAGAAGGAACATCTCATCCGAAGGAAATGATCCTTATCACCCAAAGCCTTAAGGAACTTCAACAGGTAATGAGTGACTATGTAGGTATCGTCCGCAACAATGTGCGTTTGCAAAGGGCAATGAAACGCATCGACCTCCTTTACGAAGAAACGGAAGGTCTTTACCAAACCACTGTAGTATCTCCGCAATTACTCGAGCTGCGAAACATGATCACCGCCGGCTACCTCATCATCAAAGGCGCAGTCTTTCGCAAAGAAAGCCGTGGGCTCCACTTCAACACCGATTATCCCTACAAATCCGACCTTGTACAAAACATTGTACTCTAAAAAAGGCAGTCATTTGAGTGTACCCATTACAACGACAATTTCTCACTTACTCGTAAACTGTTCAAATATGGAACAACCTGTGTCTTGTTAACGTGCCCTTGTCATGCTGAGCGAAGCGAAGCACCTGATTCTTGCGTTAAAAACAGCACTTGGTCAATATTGCGCTTCAATTTTTCACCTCTCCTCTCGATGACAGCCTGAACTTGAAAATCTCGGCCCTTGTCCAACATCGAACCTCTAAAATCAAACAAAAAACAGTAAACTGTAAACTCGTAAACTGTAAATGGCCTTAACATCGAACGTCGAACCTCGAACATCCAACCCTTGAAACCTTTTTGATCCTTCAAACGACCCGAAACCACAAACTACAAACTCCCGATCTATCTTTGCGCCGCGTATGTATTATCTGCTCTACGGCTTTCTCTATTTGATCTCTCTTCTGCCTTTGTGGGTTCTCTACCTCCTTTCCGATCTCGCCTACTTTATCATTTACCATATTGTTGGTTACAGAAAAGACGTGGTCTTTCAAAACCTTAGCCTTGCCTTTCCCGAGAAGACAGAAGCAGAAAGAAGAACTATTGTCAAAAACTTCTATCGAAACTTCACGGACAACTTTGTGGAAATGATTAAGCTGGTAAGTGCAGGTAAGAAGTTTCTAGACAAACATTTCACTGCCGACCCCGAGATTTTCCGGATGCTCTACGAAGAGAATAAAAAATGCCAGGTACACCTCGGGCACAATTTCAATTGGGAAATTGCCAGCCTGGGAATGTGCTACCTGACACCCTACCAATACCTAGCCGTCTATATGCCGGTAAATAACAAAGCGATCGACAGGCTGCTCATTAACCTTCGTTCGAAGACTGGCGCCAAAATGCTGGCCGCTACACAAATGCGTACGGCTATGTTACCCTACCGCGATCAGCAATACCTGCTGGCATTGGTTGCGGATCAAAACGCGGGAGTACCATCCAAAGCGTATTGGTTCAATTTTTTAGGCAGACCTGCACCCTTTGTTAAGGGGCCCGAAAAAGCAGCCAGGGCAAGCAACACCGCCGTGGTTTTTGCTTACTTAACGAAAGTAAGGCGTGGACACTACGTAGCACATTTGGTTTTAGCTACAAAAGACCCCAGCTCCCTGCCGGAAACAGAGCTTACGAAAAAATACGTTCAGTATTTAGAAGGAGTAATACGCGCAAACCCTGAAATGTGGTTATGGACCCACAGAAGATGGAAACACGAATGGAAGCCCGAGTACGGCCCCATCATCGCATAAAAAAAGGAACCAGCAACGAAGCTAGATCCAATCTCAATTTCAAATCTCAAATTTCCAACCGGTCACTAATCAACCTCCGCCGTTCTCTGTTCTTCTCCGTTGCTCTCTGTGGTCGCTCTCTCACCTAATCAACCTCTCAAACAGTAAACGACCCAACCTCGAACCTCGAACTTGCCTCAATCAACCCAATCAACTCACTCAACTCAATTCAGCACACTACTCTCCTTCTCCGTCTTAATATTCTTTTGCTGCGCTATCTTTTTATAGCCCCCAATGATATTCCGAATATTATGAATACCCTGGCGCTTCAAAATAGAAGAAGCAATCACACTTCTGTATCCACCTTGGCAATGAACATATAGGTTCTGATCTTCTTCGAAATCGGAAAGATGCAAAGGATCTCCCATCTCATTCAAAGGCAAACTAATTGCATTCTTTACATGTCCTTCAGCAAATTCGGTCGGCTTTCTTACATCAACTACTACGAGCTTTTCATCGAAGGGCATATCCATAGCAAGTTCATCCGCTTCAATGTTGATGATCATATCGATTTCTTCACCGGACTTCTTCCATGCCTCAAAACCCCCGTCAACATAACCGGCGACATTGCTAAAACCAACACGTGCAAGCCTTACGATCGCTTCTCTTTCCTTTCCTACCTCGGTCACAATAATAATAGGTTGATCAAATGGCAAAAGACTTCCTGCCCATTCAGCAAATCTTCCTTCCAGGCCAATGAAAATCGAAGTCGGTATGAAGCCATTCGTAAAACTTTCCTCACTACGTGTATCTAAGATCAAAACATCGTCCTCTATCGCCTTCTTAACTTCCTCAATCGATAAAGGTTTCAAACTTTGCTCCAACACCTTATCCAGGCTCTCATATCCCTCGCGATTGATCTTTGCATTGATCGGGAAATACTGCGGTGGCGCTCCCAATCCTTCGGTCACAACTTTAATGAAATCCTTCTTGCTACCTGCCTTCAACGCATAATTTGTCTCTTTCTCATCGCCGATGGTGCTGTAAGTGTAAGGCCCAAGATTCTTTCCGCAAGCGCTTCCGGGGCCATGTGCAGGATAAACAATTACATCGTCAGCCAATGGGATGATCTTTTTTTGCAGGCTGTCGTACATCATACCTGCCAAATCATCCATCGTCAGCTCCTCGCCCTTTTGCGCAAGGTCAGGCCTTCCCACATCACCGACAAACAACGTATCACCTGTAAAAACACAATGATCTTTACCATTCTCATCTTTCAATAAATAACAGGATGACTCGAGCGTGTGCCCCGGTGTATGCAATACTTCAATAGCGATATTTCCCAATTTGAATTGCTCACCATCTTTGGCAACATATACATCAAAATTGGTCACTGTATTAGGACCATAAACGATGGTGGCGTTAGTAGCCTTGGCAAGGTCAATGTGACCGCTTACGAAATCAGCATGAAAGTGTGTCTCAAAAATATATTTAATCTTCGCCTTCCTCTCAGCAGCTAAATCAAGATAAACCTCTATATCACGTAATGGATCAACAATGGCTGCCTCCCCATTATCCTCGACATAATACGCAGCTTCGCTAAGACAACCAGTATAGAGTTGTTTAATGAACATAAAAAAATCTTTGGCGACAAAATTAGACCTTTTGCAACCAAAGATTTTGGATGTAAGTTCAGTGGGCTATTTTAACAACTCATGAACGATGCTATGTACCTGGTCAAGGCGGGCATAATTCACTGAATAATAAATGAATTTCCCATCACGTAATGTGTTCACAAATCCTGCCTTACGTAAAATAGCCAGATGCTGTGAAGCAACTGATTGTTCCAACCTGAGCTTAACGTAAATTTCTGTGACAGTCATCTTCCCGTTCTGGTGAATCAGCTTCATGATCTGTTGACGAAGCTTGTGATTCACAGCTCTCAAGATCAATGCAGCTTTCTTGAGCTGAATAACGTCGATCTTAAGTTCCGTAGAAGAATTTACTGTCGGTTCCAGTAATTCGTTATTCATATAGGTATCCTCTTGTTAATACAAAAGTAGCATTAACTAACACTCTTGCAAATCAAAAAGGTATAAATGAGCCTTTTTTTGCAAAGATTAATGCGCAGTAGAGTGAAAATCCTTACCGTAGAACGGCTCGGAATAGGCCAAATTGGTGAAATTCCGCTCTAAAAGTCTCTTGTAGCTGAGGGGCGCCATAGCTTCTGCAGTCATTTCAATGTCCGCAAAAGACGCATGCTCATAGGTTGTAATGTCCCAGAACTTAGCACTCCCATTACCGAAAAAAACCGTCTTCCTGTTTTGTAGCAACTCATTGAACGACAGTTCATTTAATATAATGTTGGTAGGAGTCAACAAAGTATTTAAATCCCTGTCAAAGACAGCTGTGAAGACTTCCATCCTTCGCGCGTCAATCATGGGACACAGCAGATCCGCTTCGTTACCGCAGGCCAAAGCCGCATAAGCCATTGTTAATAGCGTGTTAACGCCAATCAATGGCCTTTCCAAAATATAGCATAAGCCCTTCGCCGTTGCCATTCCCACCCTTAAACCGGTATAAGATCCCGGTCCCTCTGTAACAGCTATCGCATCCACTTCCCGGAGCGTGAACCCGGTTTCGGATAACAATTCACTAATGGCAACATGTAACCATGCAGCACTGTCCTTCGGCGAAGGATTCATCTTCAAGCCAATTGAAATATCATTTTGAGCAAGACAAACAGAAGCGGTTTGTACGGCAGTGTCGATGTTCAGAATTAAACTCACCCTGGCAAGTTACTAATGAAAATCTTTAATCAATTGGAGGTCGCGCATCATCACGCGTATTACGGATAAGGCTTATACCGGTAAAGAAAAATATGGCGCCTATCACGCCATCAACAATCAGGATCTTCACCTGCCTGCTGCCGCCCGAAGATTGAATGAATATAGTCGCAAAGTAGATTAATGCGATAATGCCGAGCACTGTCAGGATAATTCCAAAAGTCCGCTTTACGTTCATAGTCCGCTTTTGGATGAGATATGCAATTTGGTTGCCACCGCTAATGCTTGTAATAGCACCATATCTCTGCCGACAACTTGAATGCGGCCGGATCGTTTTCTTCAACGGGCACAACAATAACGGGGTCATTGTTATTCATCGAAGTTTTTGCATATAAATTCTTCAAAGGTCCCGAAGTAAAAAATACCCTTTGGGCAGCGCTGCTGAATCTATACTCCCCAATTTCATCATTCGTTGATAGCTTGTATTTGTTAGCGTCGAGCAGAATAATATCGCCACGATCCCACTTTCTTTCATTTGTCTTCACCACCGT